>NZ_VWWH01000089.1:0-30340 GCF_011753045.1 Burkholderia sp. Ap-955 | reverse complement strand
ATAGTAGGTCGCCGGCATCTGGCGGCCATAGTCGAAGTCGAGCGTCAGCGTGAGCGTCGGGCTCACGTCGAACTTCAGCGCGCCGCCGACGGCCGTCGTATGCGTGTCGGCCCGCTCGGCGAGACCGGCGCCGCGCAGTTTCCCGCCGTCGACACGTGCGTGCGCATACGCTTCGAAACGCGCGACGGCCTGCTGGTCGCCGGCGACCAGCAGCCGGTACGTGACACGGCTGCCGTAGCCCGTGAGCCCCGTCGCCGCGAGTTCATCGGCGCGCATCATCAGCCGCGGCGAAAAATTGACGAAGGAAAAACCGCGATCGAGTTCGCGGGAGATCGACGCGGCGACCTTGAACGTGCGCAGCCCGACGCGCACCGTGTCGCCCGCCTTCAGGTGCAGCGCATCGAGCAGCGCCGGGTCGGCCCAAACGGTGCCGGGCGCGGGAATCGCTGCCGCCTTCTGCGCGGTGGCCGCGCCGGCCGGCACGATATCGACCGCGCCGCGCAACGGATAGCCTGGCGACACGGCCTTCACGGCCGCGAGGCGCGAGGGCGCCGCGTCGGTCACCTGCCCGCCCGCGGCGGACGCGATCATGCTCGGGAAGATGGCGGTCGTCGCGGTACGCAGGCCGAGTGCGCGGGCCTGCTGGTCGAACGACGGATCGACGGGGCGATCGGCCCGCACGACGAAATCGGCGCCGAGCATCTGGCGCGCGTCCCGCTCGAGCCCCTGGCGCAGCCGGTCGGCGAGGAAGCCGACGCTCGTCAGCGCCGCGACCGCGAGCACCAGTGCAAGGACGAGCAGCGTCAGCTCGCCCGCGCGCCAGTCGCGCGCGGTCATGCGGGCGGCCTGGCGGATCAGGTCGCGCAGGCCGAAGCGGCCGGCATGCGCGCTCACCTCATGGCCGGGTTGCCCGGCCAGCGGCTGCGCCGCGTGTTGCCGCCCCTTCAATCGCGCTTCCCCCCGATCGAGTTGAGCCGCGACACCATGTGGTTCGCCATGCCGCGAAAGCCGCCCGAGACACCGCGCCACAGGCGCGGGAGCGCCCATGCGGACGCTGCGATGAAGGCGGCAAGCAGCACGAGGAACGCGAGCGGAACGAAGAACGCGAGCACGAGCCCGCCGACCACGAGGCCGTCCTCGGTCGATGAGGCGATCCAGTTCGAAATCGGTTCCGGCGACAGGTTGATCATCGCGCGCGTGCCGGCCTTCGCCACGTGTGCGGCACCGGCGAGCGAGCCGCCCGCGAGCCCCGCGACCGCGAGCACGGTCGGATCGGCATGGCCGAGCGCGCCGGCCGCGAGCACGGCGCCGGCCGGAATGCGGATGAAGGTGTGCACGGCATCCCACAGCGAGTCGAACGCGGGGATCTTGTCGGCAAGGAATTCGGTGACGGTGAGCACGGCCGCGGCGCCGATGACCCACGGCGACATCAGGACGGCCAGCGTGTCGGGCAGGTGGAGCCAGCCGAACCGCGCCAGCACGCCGGCGATCAGCACGGTCAGGTACAGGCGCAGGCCGCTCGCCCACGCGAGCCCCGCGCCGAGCGAAATGGCTTCGATCATGGCCCTCTCCTTGCACTTTCCGTGCGATTTGCCGATTGATCGGATCGGGTCGGACAGACTGGCCGCGCGGCGCGTGGCGACCGGCACCGCGTGCTGCGAGAAGCACGACGGTATTCAGGCCCGAATGCGTTCCATTATAGACAGGCTAGGCGCATGGCCGGCGCAATTCCGCAGTGCGGCACCGGGCGCGGGCGCACCGGGATGCCCTCGTCAGGCAGCAGACGACAGCTTGAGGCCGATCAGCCCCGCGACGATCAGCACGGCGCTCGCGATGCGCGCGACGGTCAGCGCCTCGCCCATCATCACGATGCCGAACACGAACGCACCGACCGCGCCGATGCCCGTCCACACCGCGTACGCGGTGCCGAGCGGCAGCTGGCGCATCGCGACCGCGAGCAGCCCGAAGCTGGCCAGCGCCGTCACGATCGTAAACACCGACGGACCGAGCTTCGTGAAGCCGTCCGACGATTTCATGCCGGCCGCCCAGGCCACTTCCAGCAACCCGGCAATGAACAACCATACCCACGCCATCTCGACGTACTCCGTATCGGATGGGGCCGTCCCCGTTGAAGCGAATGACCCGGGGTCGTCCCCGGGCGGCGCCGAGTATAACAAGATGCTTACGGACGCGGCGCGCGGCCGATCAGGGGCGCGACCGGCCGGGCCCGGTCAGTTCGACGCGCGCTTCGGTGTGACGCCGCCGACGCAGCGGTCGTCGCGGTACAGCGCCCACTCCTCGCACACGCGGCCGTCCTTGAACACGCACATGCCGACCTGCCCGCTCGACAGGCTGCGGATCGTGTGGCGGCCGCCGAGCTTGGCGCAATTGACCGACGCGGGATTGGCCATCGCCTGCTGCTGCGACGACGGTTGCTGCCCGGGCGGCAGCGGTTGGGCGAACGCGCCAGGCGCAGCAAGCGCCAGCGCACAGATGACGACCAGACGGACGGACATTGCACGCTCCTCGTTTTCGCTCGCGGAACGGTCAGGATAACGGGGAATGAGCGCCGGGTGTGCAACGCGCGCGCCGGCCGCGAGACTGTCGCGCCGACGCAACCCTGCCGGCGCGCGACGTCACGCGCACGGGTGCAGCTGCGACCCGGCGACGCCCGTCATGCGGCGCCGACCAGCCGGTAACCGACGCCCGTCTCGGTCACAATGTGCTCGGGCTGCGCCGGGTCGCGCTCGAGCTTCTGGCGCAGGTGCGCCATGTAGATGCGCAGATAGTGGTGGCTTTCGACGTGCGACGGCCCCCACACGTCGCGCAGCAGCTGGCGGTGCGTCAGCACGCGCCCCGCGTGCCGCACGAGCGTCGCGAGCAGCCGGTATTCGAGCGGCGTCAGGTGCACGATCTCGTTGTCACGCCACACCTGGCGCAGCGCGAGATCGACGGTCACGGTGCCGAAGGTCACCTTCGGCGACTCGTTCGCGCCGCCCTGGTTGCGCCGGCGCAGTTGCGCGCGGATCCGCGCGCGCAGCTCGGACACGCCGAACGGCTTGGTCAGGTAATCGTCGGCGCCCGCGTCGAGCGCCGCGACCTTCTCTTCCTCCTGCGTGCGCGCGGACAGCACGATCACCGGCACCTCGGACCAGCCGCGCAATTCCCGGATCACGTCGAGGCCGTCGGTATCGGGCAAGCCGAGGTCGACGATCACGAGATCGGGCTTGCGCGTCGCCGCGTCGATCAGCCCCTGCTTGCCCGTCTCGGCCTCGAACACCGCGATGTCCTCCTCCTCGAGCGCGGCGCGCACGAAACGGCGGATCTGCTTTTCGTCCTCGATCAGGACGACGGTCAGGCTGGGTTCACTCATGATCTGGCAATGATTCGGATGGGGACGACGCCCCCGGCACTTCGGGTTCGTCGTCGGGTACGGCAGGCGCGGCCGGCGGTGTCTCGACCGGCAGCGTGAACCAAAAACGCGCGCCCGTCACGTGGCCGTCGGGTGCCGTCCGGTTGAACGCGCCGATTTTACCGCCGTGCGCTTCGACGATCGCGCGGCAGATCGCGAGGCCGAGGCCGATGCCCGGCGTCGCCGATTCCTTCTCGCCGCGCGTGAACTTGTCGAAGATCCGCGTTTCCATCCCGGCCGGCAGGCCGGGACCGTAATCGTCGACGAGCACGCGCACGAACGGCAGCCCGTCGTCGGTCACGCGCTCGGCGCCGATGTCGAGCGGCGTATCGGCCGGCGTGTACTTCGCCGCATTCTCGAACAGGTTGGTGAACAGGCGCTCCATCAGCACCGCGTCCATCTGCAGGAGCGGCAGGTCGGCCGGCAGCACGACGCGAGCGGGATGGCGCGCAAGCACGCGCTTGCAGGCGGCGAGTGCGGCACCGACGGCTTCCTCGAGCAGCGACCACTGACGCTTCAACTGCAGGCTGCCGGCCTGCAGCCGCGCCATGTCGAGCAGGTTCGTGACGATGCCCGTCATCCGCAGCGCCTCGTCGTGGATCGCATCGACGAGTTCGCCCTCGCGCTGCGCGAAGCGTTCGGCCGCCGCGGCGTCGCCGCCCTGCGCGGCCGCGCGCCCGTTCGCGAGCATCGACGAGAAGCCGACGATCGTCGTGAGCGGCGTGCGCAGGTCGTGCGAGATCGCCGACAGCAGCGAGTTGCGCAGCCGCTCGGATTCCATGTTGACGAGCGCGTCGCGCGCGATCTCGACGTAGTGCACGCGTTCGAGCGCGAGCGCGATCTGCGCGGCGAACGCGTCGAGCATCCGCTGCTGCTCCGGCACCTCGAGTTCGCGCGGCTCGCGCGATGCGACCGCGAGCACGCCGCGCGTGCGCATCGGCGCCTTCAGCGGCAGGTACAGCGCGGCCGTCGCGGGCAACGTATCGGTGCCGCGGCCGGCCGGCTTCTGCTGGTCGTACACCCACTGGCCGACGTCGCTGTCGAGATCGGCGCCCGTCAGCGTGACGGCCGCATCCGGCTCCTCGATCTTCTGCCGCACCTTGTCCGCGCTGTCGGGCAGCAGGAATGCGACGCGCGCGCGGAACACCTCGCCCACGTGACGGCTGCCGATCTCGACGATCTGCTCCGTCGTCAGCGCCGCGCCCAGCTCGCGCGCCATCGCGTAGATCGCGCCGGTGCGGCGCTCGCGGCGCTGCGCGACGCTCGCCTGGCGCGTCAGCGTCGACGTCAGGTGGCTGATCACGAGCGACGTCAGCAGCATCCCGAAGAAGGTCAGCAGGTATTGCGTGTCGCTGACCGAAAACGACATGCGCGGCGGCACGAAGAAGTAATCGAACGCGGCCACCGACAGGAACGACTGCAGCACGCCCGGGCCGCGCCCGAGCCGCACCGCCGAAAACACGACGCCGAGCAGGTACAGCATCACGAGGTTCGTGAGGTCGAGCCGCTCCGACACGAGGCTCGCGACGACCGTGATCGCCGCGCAGATCGCGGCCGCATACACGTAGTGCCGCGGCGGCGAACGGTGCGTGCCGAACTGCGCGAACGCGTCGCGCCAGTCGCGCGCACGCGCGTCGAGCGGTGCTGCGCGCGCCTCGTCGCTCGCGGACGCCCGGATCAGCATCAGGTCGACGTCGCCCGCGCGTTCGGCAAGCTGCTCGCCGAACGGCCGCACGAAGCGGCGCACGAGCCCGACCTTCGGCGAGCCGCCCGCGACGATCTTCGACACGTTGCGCACCTTCGCATAGCCGATCAGCGCGGCAACCGCGTCGGCGCCGGCGAGCGTGGCCGTCTCCGCGCCGAGCTCGGCCGCGAGCTTCAGCGCGTCGAGCGTGCGCTGCCGGCGCGCAGCGGGCAGCCGCTGCAGGCGCGGCGTTTCCACATAAACGGCGATCCAGTCGGCCTTCAGGCTCGCGGCGAGCCGCGCGGCCGCCCGCACGAGCGTCGGCGCTTCAGGGCCCGGGCCGACGCACACGAGCAGCCGCTCGCGTGCCTGCCAGATGCGCTGGATCGAACGATCGGCGCGATACTCGCGCATCTGCGCGTCGACGCGGTCGGCCGTGCGCCGCAGCGCCAGTTCGCGCAGCGCAATCAGGTTGCCCTTGCGGAAGAAGTTGCGCACCGCGCGCTCGGCCTGCTGCGCGAGATAGACCTTGCCGTCGCGCATCCGCTCGAGCAGTTCCTCGGCCGGCAGGTCGACGAGCGTGACTTCGTCGGCCGCGTCGAACACGCGATCGGGCACCGTCTCCCACACGCGGATGCCGGTGATCGCGCCGACCACGTCGTTCAGGCTTTCGAGGTGCTGGACATTGACGGTCGTGTAGACGTCGATGCCCGCGTCGAGCAGTTCGTACACATCCTGCCAGCGCTTCAGGTGTCGCGCGCCCTGCACGTTCGAATGCGCGAGTTCGTCGACGAGGATCAGTTGCGGCTGGCGCGCGAGCGCGCCGTCGAGATCGAATTCGGCGAGCGTGCGGCCGCGATAGTCGATGCGCGCGAGCGGCAGCACGTCGAGGCCGTCGAGCAGTGCGGCGGTTTCGCTGCGCCCGTGGGTCTCGACGATGCCGACGACGACGTCCACGCCTTCCTGCAGGCGCTGGCGCGCGGCCTGCAGCATCGCGTAGGTCTTGCCGACACCGGCCGATGCGCCGAAGAAGATCTTGAGCTGGCCGCGCCGCTGCTTTTCTTCGTCACGCTGCAGCTTGTCGAGGAGTTGGTCTGGATCGGGACGATTCATGCGTCAGAAAGGCGGAGCGCCCGGATGCGCGCGAGTACGAGCATTGTTGTTCCAAATCGCCGCAAAAGGCAAAGACGGCGCACGCGCCGTCGGGAAAATGCGCGTCCGGCGCGGATCGGGCCGCGCCGGACGCCGGTTGCCGTCGGAAGCCCGGCCGCGCGCTCAGTGCGCGGCCTGCGCCGCGTCGAGCGCGAGGTTCAGCTGCAGCACGTTCACGCGCGGTTCGCCGAGCACGCCGAACTGGCGGCCCTTCGTGTTCGCGGCGACGAGCTGCGCGACCGCGTCGGGCGCCAGGTTGCGCGCCTTCGCGACGCGCTCGACCTGGTATGCGGCGGCGGCCGGCGTGATCTCCGGATCGAGGCCGCTGGCCGACGCCGTCACGAGGTCGACCGGCACGGGCTTCGACATGTCGGTGCCGGCGTCGCGCAGCGCGGCGATGCGCCCCTTCACCTGGTCGGCGAGCGACGGGTTCAGCGGGCCGAGGTTCGAGCCGCCGGAGCCGGTCGCGTTGTACGGCATCGGCGTGGTGGCCGACAGCCGGCCCCAGAAATACTTCGGCGCATCGAACGGCTGGCCGATCAGTGCGGAGCCGACTGCCTTGCCGTCCTTCTCGATCAGGCTGCCGTTCGCCTGCGACGGGAACACGGCCTGGCCGAACACGGTCATCACGGCCGGGTAAGCGAGCCCCGTCACCACGGTCAGCACGACAAAGATCACGACGAGCGGACGAATCAACGTTTTCATGATGTTTCCTTCAAATACGGCCGGCTCAGGCCCAGCCGAGTGCAGCGAGCGTCATGTCGATCAGCTTGATGAACGGGAACGGCAGCAGCACGCCGCCGAGGCCGTACACCAGCAGGTTGCGGCGCAGCAGCGAAGCCGCGCCGAGCGGCCGGTACGTGACGCCCTTCAGCGCCAGCGGAATCAGCGCGACGATGATCAGCGCGTTGAAGATCACCGCCGACAGGATCGCCGACGCCGGCGACGTCAGGTGCATGATGTCGAGCACGCGCAGCTGCGGGTACGTCGTCACGAACGCGGCCGGGATGATCGCGAAATACTTCGCGATGTCGTTCGCGATCGAGAACGTGGTGAGCGACCCGCGCGTCATCAGCATCTGCTTGCCGATCTCGACGATCTCGATCAGCTTCGTCGGGTTCGAGTCGAGGTCGACCATGTTGCCGGCTTCCTTCGCCGCCTGCGTGCCGGTGTTCATCGCCACGGCGACGTCGGCCTGCGCGAGCGCCGGCGCGTCGTTGGTGCCGTCGCCGGTCATCGCGACCAGACGGCCTGCCGCCTGGTGTTCGCGGATCGTCGCGAGCTTGGTTTCCGGCGTCGCTTCCGCAAGGAAATCGTCGACGCCGGCTTCCGCCGCGATCGCCGCGGCCGTCAGCCGGTTGTCGCCCGTCACCATCACGGTCTTGATGCCCATCTTGCGCAGTTCCGCGAAGCGCTCCTTGATGCCGCCCTTCACGATGTCCTTCAGCTCGATCACGCCGAGCACGCGCGCCGCACCTTCATGCAGGTCGGCCACGACGAGCGGCGTGCTGCCGCGGCGCGCGACTTCGTCGACCGCGCGGCGCACTTCTTCCGGGAAGCGGCTGCCGTGCGTCTCGACGTAGTGGCGGATCGCGTCGGCCGCACCCTTGCGGATTTCACGGCCGGGCAGGTCGACGCCGCTCATCCGCGTCTGCGCGGAGAAGCCGATGAACGTCGCGTGCAACTGCCCCATGTCGCGCTGGCGAATGTTGAAGCGCTCCTTCGCGAGCACGACGATGCTGCGGCCTTCCGGCGTTTCGTCGGCGAGCGACGACAGTTGCGCGGCATCGGCCAGCGCTTCCTCGGTCACGCCCGGCGCCGGCACGAACGTCGACGCCTGGCGGTTGCCGAGCGTGATCGTGCCGGTCTTGTCGAGCAGCAGCACGTCGACGTCGCCGGCGGCTTCCACCGCGCGGCCCGACGTCGCGATCACGTTCGCCTGCATCATCCGGCTCATCCCGGCCACGCCGATCGCGGACAAGAGGCCGCCGATCGTCGTCGGGATCAGGCACACGAGCAGCGCAACCAAAGCGGTGATCGTCACCACGTGGCCGGCCTTCATCGCTTCGACCGAGAACATCGAGAACGGCAGCAGCGTCGCGGTCGCGAGCAGCATCACGATCGTCAGCGCGACGAGCAGGATCGTCAGTGCGATCTCGTTCGGCGTCTTCTTGCGCTTCGCGCCTTCGACCATCGCGATCATCCGGTCGAGGAACGCCTCGCCGGGGTTCGCGGTGACCTTGACCACGATCCAGTCCGACAGCACGCGCGTGCCGCCCGTGACCGACGAGAAGTCGCCGCCCGATTCGCGGATCACCGGTGCGGATTCGCCGGTGATCGCCGATTCGTCGACCGACGCGACACCGTCGACCACCTCGCCGTCGGCCGGGATCACGTCGCCGGCCTCGACCAGCACGACGTCGCCCTTGCGCAGCTCGGTCGCGGTCGTGATGCGGATCGGCGACTTCGGATGCGGCTCGTTGAGCTTCTTCGCCATCACGTCTTTCTTCGCGCTGCGCAGCGATGCGGCCTGCGCCTTCGAGCGCCCTTCGGCGAGCGCTTCGGCGAAGTTCGCGAACAGCACGGTGAACCACAGCCACAGCGCGATCGCGAGGATGAAGCCCGCGGGCGCCTCGGCCTGGCCGGCGAGCGCCGCGATCCACAGAATCGTGGTCAGGATGCTGCCGACGTACACGCAGAACATCACCGGATTGCGGAACTGCGTGCGCGGCGTGAGTTTCTTGAACGAGTCCACGATCGCCGGGCGCAGCAGCGCCGGATCGAACATGGACCGTGTTGCGGAATGTTGAGTCATTGCGATCTCTTCAATCTCTTCAGTCTTTTCAATGTGTCGCCATGCGGGCGCGCATCACGCGCCCAGCCACATCATCAGGTGCTCGACGCCCGGGCCGAGCGCAAGCGCCGGCACGTAGGTCAGCGCGCCCACCAGCAGCACGGTGCCGAGCAGCAGCACGACGAACAGCGGACCGTGCGTCGGCAGCGTGCCGCTCGTCGCCGCGATGCGCTTCTTCGCGGCGAGCGAGCCGGCGATCGCCAGCACCGGTACGATCGTGCCGAAGCGGCCGAACCACATCGCGATCGCGGTCGTCCAGTTATAGAACGGCGTGCCGACCGTCAGGCCCGCGAACGCGCTGCCGTTGTTGTTGGCGGCCGAGCTGAACGCATACAGGATTTCCGAGAAGCCGTGCGGCCCCGGGTTCGCGATGCCGGCCTTGCCCGCATCGGCGAGCACGGCGATCGACGTGCCGACCAGCACCAGCAGAGGCGTGAGCAGCACGACGATCGACACCATCTTCATCTCGTACGACTCGATCTTCTTGCCGACGTATTCCGGCGTGCGGCCGATCATCAGGCCGGCAACGAACACCGCGAGCAGCGCGAACACGAGCATCCCGTAGAGACCCGAGCCGACCCCGCCGTAGATCACTTCGCCCAGTTGCATCAGCAGCAACGGCACGAGGCCGCCGAGCGGCGTCAGCGAATCGTGCATCGTGTCGACCGCGCCGCACGACGCGGCCGTCGTCGCGACCGTGAAGATGCCGGTCTGCGCGATGCCGAAGCGCGTTTCCTTGCCTTCCATGTTGCCGCCAGGCTGCAGTGCGCTCGCCGACTGGTCGACGTGCAGCGCGGCGAGCGTCGGGTTGCCGCCCTGCTCGGCGCTCACCTCGAAGCCGATCGCGATCACGAACGCGACCGTCATCGCCGCGAGCACGGCGATGCCCTGCCGGCGGTCGCCGATCATGCGGCCGAACACGAGGCACAACGCGGCCGGGATGATCAGGATCGCGAAGATCTGGATGAAGTTCGCGAACGGCGTCGGGTTCTCGTACGGGTGCGCGGAGTTCGCGTTGAAGAAGCCGCCGCCGTTGGTGCCGAGCATCTTGATCGCTTCCTGCGACGCGACCGGGCCCATTGCAAGCGTCTGCTTCGTGAGCGGGGTCGGCACCGTCACCGGGTTGCCCTTGTCGTCCTTCACCGGATTGCCCTGCGCGTCCAGCTTCGGCGCCGCATAGGTGCTCGTCTGCAGCACCGGCACGTCCTGGTACGACTTCATGTTCTGGATCACGCCCTGGCTCATCAGCAGCGCGGCGATGATCACCGACATCGGCACGAGCACGTACATCGTCACGCGCGTCAGGTCGACCCAGAAGTTGCCGATCGTCTGCGCGGTATGACGTGCGAAACCGCGGATCAGCGCGATCACGACGACGATGCCGGTTGCCGCCGACAGGAAGTTCTGCACGGTCAGGCCGAGCATCTGCGTCAGGTAGCTGACGGTCTGCTCCGGCGTGTAGTCCTGCCAGTTCGTGTTGGTGACGAAGCTGACGGCCGTGTTGAACGCGCCGTCGACCGTCATCGCGCCGAACTGCTGCGGGTTGCCGGGCAGGAAGCCCTGCAGGCGCAGCAGGCCGTAGAGGAACAGCGCGCCGAGCGCGTTGAATGCGATCGTCGCGATCGCGTACTGCTTCCAGTTCATCTCGCTGCCGGCATCGACGCCGGCGATGCGGTACAGCGCGCGCTCGAGCGGCCCGAACGCGCGCACGACGCGCGAACTGCCGTCCATCACCGCGGACAGATAGCGGGCGACCGGCACGGCCGCCGCCAGCAGCACGACGATGAAGAGCAGCGTCTGAAATAGATTGTTCGCGTTCATTCGATGTCCTCCGCGCGCAGCAGCGCAAAGACGAGATACGCGAACAGCAGGGCCGTCGAGGCGCCCGCCAGCCAAAGCATCCAGGTCATGCTCGCCCCCCGCGACCGTATTGCACGAGCTTGTCGCAACCGGCAATCAAACCGAGGATCAGCGCGGTGAAGAGCACCAGTGCGCCGATAAATACCCCATCCATTTTTCTGTTCTCCATCGTCGAAATCAGACGACTAGAACCTTATGGGAACGCACGTAAAGGACGGGTCAAAGGTATCGGGGCACGTATAAAAAACGCGTAAACGTGGAATTCGGGGAAGGACGGCAGGAACCGGGAGGCGGGACGGACGGCGCCGTGGCGCCGCCCGGACAAGCGCGTGCCGGCATGGCGCCGGCACGGAGAGACCGGTCAGGGAACGAGGATCGTCGAGCCGGTGGTCTTGCGCGCTTCGAGATCGGCGTGCGCGCGGCCGACTTCCGCGAGCGGGTAGCGCTGGTTGATGCTCGTCTTCACCTTGCCCGACAGCAGCACGTCGAACAGCTCGGCGGCCGCGGCTTCGAGATCGGCGCGCTTCGCGATGTACGAGAACAGCGTGGGGCGTGTAAAGAACAGCGAGCCGCGCGACGAGAATTCCTTCGAGTCGATCGGCGGCAGCGGGCCCGACGCGTTGCCGAAGCTGACGAAATAGCCGAGCGGCGCGAGGCAATCGAGCGAGCCGATGTAGGTGTCCTTGCCGATCGAGTCGTAGACGACCGGCACGCCTGCGCCGTTCGTGATCTCCTTCACACGCTGCGTGAAGTTCTCGCGCGTGTAGACGATCGGATGGTCGCAACCGTGCGCCTTCGCGAGCGCGGCTTTCTCGTCGGAGCCGACCGTGCCGATCACGGTCGCGCCGAGCGCCTTCGCCCACTGGCACACGAGCAGGCCGACGCCGCCGGCCGCCGCGTGGATCAGGATCGTGTCGCCGGCCTTCACCGGATACGTGCGGCGCAGCAGGTAGTGCGCGGTCAGGCCCTGCAGCATCACCGACGCCGCGTCGTCGTAGCTGATGCCGTCCGGCAGCTTCACGAGCCGCTCGGCCGGCATCACGCGTTCCTGCGCGTATGCGCCCGGCGGCTGTCCGACGTACGCGACGCGGTCACCCGCCTTGAACGTGGTCACGCCTTCGCCGACGGCCGTCACCTCGCCTGCCGCCTCCATCCCGAGACCGCCCGGCAGCGCTTGCGGGTAAAGGCCGGTACGGAAATAGACGTCGATGTAGTTGAGGCCGACCGCGTGCTGCCGGATGCGGACTTCGCCCGCCTTCGGTTCGCCGACCTCGACATCGACCCACTTCATCACGTCCGGGCCGCCCGGCTGGTCGTATCGGATTGCTTTCGGCATCGTTTCGCTCCTCGTTTCTGATTCTGTCAGGGAAAAATCCGGGTCGCCGATCCGCGGAGCCGGCCGGTTCATGCGGGAACGGGGCAGCAGGCGCGCGTCGCGACGTACGATTCTCGCGCGCCGCGGCCATCCGCGCATGGCCCTGACGCCAGCAGGGGCAATCGGGCGCGGGCGGCCCTTAGCAAACGTCCTGCATGTTGCGCGCCAGATCGTCGAGCAGCATCCGCGCGGTGGCGACGTTGGTCGCGACCGGCACGTCGTGCACGTCGCAGGCGCGCACGAGCGCGGTGATGTCGGGGTCGTGCGGCTGCGCGGTCATCGGGTCGCGCAGGAACACGACGATGTCGATGCGGCCGTCGGCCAGTTCCGCACCGATCTGCAGGTCGCCGCCGAGCGGCCCCGACAGCTTGCGCTCGACCTCGAGCCCGTGCGCGTCCGCGATGCGACCGCCGGTCGTGCCGGTCGCCACCAGCCGGCATTGCGCGAGCGTCGCGCGGAATTCGCCCGCGAGCGCGACGATCTCGTCCTTCTTCGCGTCGTGCGCAATCAATGCGATGCGGGGTTTGCTCATCTCCGTTTCCTTCGTCGTTCGGTTGTCGTGTTGTCGTCGTGAATCGAAAAGCGCGGGTCAGAACGTACCCGGATACGCGCCGCCGTCGAGCAGCCAGTTCTGCCCGGTGATGTAGCCGGCGTGCACGCTGCACAGGAACGCGCACGCCGCGCCGAATTCCGCACGTGTGCCGAGGCGGCCGGCCGGGATGTCCTTCGTGCGCCGCGCGCGCATCTCGTCGACGCTCACGCCCTGCGCCTTCGCCGACGCGGCGAGCGTGGTCGCGATCCGGTCGGTGTCGAACAGGCCCGGCAGCAGGTTGTTGATCGTCACGCCCTGCCCCGCGACCTTGCGCGACAGCCCCGCGACGAAGCCGGTCAGCCCCGAGCGCGCGCCGTTCGACAGCGCGAGCACGTCGATCGGCGCCTTCACGGCCGAACTGGTGATGTTGACGATCCGGCCGAAGCCGCGGCCGATCATCCCGTCGACGGTCGCGCGGATCAGCTCGATCGGCGTCAGCATGTTCGATTCGAGCGCGCGGATCCAGTCGTCGTGCGAGAAGTCGCGGAAGTCGCCGGGCGGCGGGCCGCCGGCATTCGTCACGAGAATGTCCGGCTGCGGGCACGCGGCGAGCGCGGCCGCGCGCCCGTCCGGCGTCGTGATGTCGCAGGCGACCGCGGTCACCGACACGTTCGCGCCGGCCCGGATCTCCTCCGCGGTTTCCTCCAGCGTGTCGCGCGTGCGCGCGACGATCACGAGGTTCACGCCCTCGGCGGCCAGCGCTTCCGCGCAGCCGCGACCGAGCCCCTTGCTTGCCGCGCACACCAGCGCGGTCTTTCCTTCGATGCCGAGATCCATCGTCGATTCCTTGGTGGCGACACGCGCCGGCTCGGCCCCGTCGCCCGGCGCATGGACCCCGGACGGGTCAGGCGGGCAATCGGGCGGGCGCGGGCGCGCGGATTGTCGTGAGACGTCGATATTATCCGGATCATGTGGCGCGCCTTGGTAAAATTGCCGACATAAGCGCGCGGCCGGCTTGCGCCCGCCACCGCCCCCGATCCTCTTTTGCCGCCAAGGCGCCCCCCGTCATGAAACAGGACAGCCGTTTCCCGAATCTCTTCATCACCGATCACCCGCTGATCCAGCACAAGCTCACGCACATGCGCGACAAGGACACGTCCACGCGCACGTTCCGCGAGCTGCTGCGCGAAATCACGCTGCTGATGGGCTACGAGATCACCCGCAACCTGCCGATCACGACCAAGCGGGTCGAAACCCCGCTCGTCGAGGTCGACGCGCCGGTGATCGCGGGCAAGAAGCTGGCGATCGTGCCGGTGCTGCGCGCGGGCATCGGGATGTCGGACGGCCTGCTCGACCTGGTTCCGTCCGCCCGCGTCGGCCACATCGGCGTGTACCGCGCCGAGGATCACCGCCCGGTCGAATACCTGGTGCGCCTGCCGGATCTGGAAGACCGCATCTTCATCCTGTGCGACCCGATGGTCGCGACCGGCTACTCGGCCGTGCACGCGGTCGACGTGCTGAAGCGCCGCAACGTGCCGGCCGCGAACATCATGTTCGTCGCGCTGGTCGCCGCCCCCGAAGGCGTGCAGGTGTTCCAGGACGCGCACCCGGACGTGAAGCTGTTCGTCGCGTCGCTCGATTCCCACCTGAACGAGCACGCGTACATCGTGCCGGGCCTCGGCGACGCGGGCGACCGCCTGTTCGGCACCAAGAACTGAGCCCCCGTACGGCCGCGTGGCGCGCGGCCCGGCTCGCGACGGCCCGCCTGGCCGTCCGGCCATGCGCGGCGGCCCCGATCCGGCGGTCGCCGCGTGATAAAATCTCGATCCACTCGACACGCGCGGCCCCGCGGCTTCATGCCCGCCGAAACGGCCGCCGATTCAACGACACATTGAAACAATCGCCCGCGCTGTGCGCCCGGGCACGGAGAAAGGTATGGCTGGTCATTCGAAATGGGCCAACATCAAGCATAAGAAGGCAGCGGCCGACGCGAAGCGCGGCAAGATCTGGACCCGCCTGATCAAGGAAATCCAGGTCGCGGCGCGCCTCGGCGGCGGTGACGTCAACTCGAACCCGCGCCTGCGTCTCGCGGTCGACAAGGCGGCCGACGCGAACATGCCGAAGGACAACGTCAAGCGCGCGATCGATCGCGGCGTCGGCGGCGCGGATGGCGCGAACTACGAGGAAATCCGCTACGAAGGCTACGGCATCAGCGGCGCGGCGATCATCGTCGACACGCTGACCGACAACCGCACCCGCACGGTCGCGGAAGTCCGCCATGCGTTCTCGAAGTTCGGCGGCAACATGGGCACCGACGGCTCGGTCGCGTTCATGTTCGATCACGTCGGCCAGTTCCTGTTCGCACCGGGCACGTCGGAAGACGCGCTGATGGAAGCCGCGCTCGAAGCCGGCGCGAACGACGTGAACACGAACGACGACGGCTCGATCGAAGTGCTGTGCGACTGGCAGGCATTCTCGGCGGTGAAGGACGCGCTCGAAGCCGGCGGCTTCAAGGCCGAGCTCGCCGAAGTGACGATGAAGCCGCAGAACGAAGTCGAATTCACCGGCGACGACGCGGCGAAGATGCAGAAGCTCCTCGACGCGCTCGAGAACCTCGACGACGTGCAGGACGTGTATACGAACGCCGTCATCGTCGAGGAATGATGTGCCGGCCGCCGTGTTCCTGTCGCGGCGGCGGCCCGACCGAATCCGCGGCCGGCGCGCCTGAGCGTGCCGGCCGCCCTGTTTTCTAGTCTGCGGGGAATCCCATGAAACTACTCGTCGTCGGTTCCGGCGGCCGCGAACATGCGCTGGCGTGGAAGCTCGCGCAGTCGCCGCGCGTCCAGATGGTCTACGTCGCGCCCGGCAATGGCGGCACGGCGCAGGACGAGCGCCTGAAGAACGTCGACATCACGGCGCTCGACGAACTCGCCGATTTCGCGGAACGCGAAGGCGTCGCGTTCACGCTCGTCGGGCCGGAAGCACCGCTCGCGGCCGGCATCGTCAACTTGTTCCGCGCGCGCGGCCTGAAGGTCTTCGGCCCGACCCGCGAAGCCGCGCAACTCGAGAGCTCGAAGGATTTCGCGAAGGCGTTCATGAAGCGCCACGGCATCCCGACCGCCGAGTACGAAACGTTCTCCGACGTGGCCGCCGCGCACGCGTACATCGACGCGAAGGGTGCGCCGATCGTCGTGAAGGCCGACGGCCTCGCGGCCGGCAAGGGTGTCGTCGTCGCGATGACGGCGGAAGAGGCGCACGAAGCCGTCGACATGATGCTGTCGGGCAACAAGCTCGGCGATGCCGGCGCGCGCGTCGTGATCGAGGAATTCCTCGATGGCGAGGAAGCGAGCTTCATCGTGATGGTCGACGGCAAGCACGCGCTGGCGCTGGCGTCCAGCCAGGACCACAAGCGCCTGCTGGATGAAGACCGCGGCCCGAACACCGGCGGCATGGGTGCGTATTCGCCCGCGCCGATCGTCACGCCGCAGATGCACGCACGCGTGATGCGCGAGATCATCATGCCGACCGTGCGCGGGATGGAGAAGGACGGCATCCGCTTCACGGGCTTCCTGTATGCGGGCCTGATGATCGACAAGGAAGGCAATCCGCGCACGCTCGAGTTCAACTGCCGGATGGGCGACCCGGAAACGCAGCCGATCATGGCGCGCCTGAAGAGCGATTTCTCGAAGGTCGTCGAGCAGGCGATCGCGGGCACGCTCGACACGGTCGAGCTCGACTGGGACCGCCGCACCGCGCTGGGCGTCGTGCTGGCCGCGCACGGCTATCCGGACGCGCCGCGCAAGGGCGACCGCATCAACGGGATCCCGGCCGAGACCGAACAGGCCGTCACGTTCCATGCGGGCACGACGCTCGACGGCGACAAGCTGACGACGTCCGGCGGCCGCGTGCTGTGCGTGGTCGGCCTCGCCGATTCGGTGCGCGAAGCGCAGCAGCATGCGTACGAGACGATCAACCAGATCAATTTCGAAGGCATGCAGTACCGCCGCGACATCGGCTTCCGCGCGCTCAACCGCAAGAGCGCCTGACGTTGCAATCGCCGCCCCGCCCACGCGCGGCGGCGGCCTCTCTGCCGGGGTTCGTTAGAATGCCCGGCAGAGGCCTTTTTTACGGCCCCCGCTTCGGGCGGGGGCACCCAGTCCAGACATGACCGATTCGACCTACGACGTGGCGCGCGTGCGCACGTACCTCCAGGGCCTGCAGACACGCATCGCCGACGCGCTCGGCGCGCTCGACGGCACGCCGCTCGCGACCGACGCATGGCAGCGCGGGCCAGCCGAACGCCTGCGCGGCGGCGGCTGCACGCGGATTCTCGAAGGCGGCCGCGTGTTCGAACGGGCGGGAATCGGCTTTTCCGACGTCGCGGGCGATGCGCTGCCGCCGTCGGCGAGCGCGGCGCGCCCGCAGCTCGCGGGCCGCGGCTTCGAGGCGCTCGGCGTGTCGCTGGTGCTGCACCCGCGCAATCCGTACTGCCCGACCGTACACATGAACATTCGGATGCTGATCGCGACGAAACCGGGCGAGGAGCCCGTGTTCTGGTTCGGCGGCGGCATGGATCTGACACCGGTTTACGGTTTCGAGGACGACGCCCGGCATTTCCACCAGACCTGCAAGGATGCGCTCGATCCGTTCGGCGTCGAGCTCTACCCGCGCTTCAAGAAATGGTGCGACGAATATTTCTTCCTGAAGCACCGCAACGAGATGCGCGGCATCGGCGGGATCTTCTTCGACGATTTCTCGGAGCCCGGTTTCGAACGCTCGTTTGACATGATGCAAAGCGTCGGCGACGCGTTCCTGCAGGCCTACCTGCCGATCGTTGAACGGCGCGCCGAGCTGCCGTATGGCGAGCGCGAGCGCGACTTCCAGGCGTACCGCCGCGGCCGCTATGTCGAATTCAACCTCGTGTTCGACCGTGGCACGCTGTTCGGCCTGCAAAGCGGCGGCCGGACCGAGTCGATCCTGATGTCGATGCCGCCGGTCGCGAACTGGCGCTACAACTGGCAGCCCGAGCCGGGTTCGCCGGAGGCGCGCCTGTACAGCGACTTCCTCGTGCCGCGTGACTGGGTCTGACCCTGATTCAAGACAAGGACGCGTTTCTGGACACCACCGCCCGCCCCGCCCCGCTGCCGCGTCGTATCGGCTTGCTGGGCGGCACTTTCGACCCGATCCACGACGGCCATCTCGCGCTCGCGCGCCGGTTCGCCGAACTGCTCGGCCTGACCGAACTCGTGCTGCTGCCCGCCGGGCAGCCGTACCAGAAGCGCGACGTGTCGGCCGCCGAGCATCGGCTCGCGATGACGCGCGCGGCCGCCGGCTCGCTGTCCGTGCCGGGCGTGACCGTGACCGTCGCCACCGACGAGATCGAGCACACCGGCCCGACCTACACGGTCGAGACGCTCGCGCGCTGGCGCGAGCGGATCGGCCCGGACGCGTCGCTGTCGCTGCTGATCGGCGCCGACCAGCTCGTACGCCTCGACACGTGGCGCGACTGGCGCACGCTGTTCGACTACGCGCACATCTGCGTGTCGACGCGCCCGGGGTTCGACCTCGGCGCGGCGCCGCCGGAGGTCGCGCAGGAAATCGCCGCGCGGCAGGCCGGCGCCGACGTGCTGAAGGCCACGCAGGCAGGCCACTTGCTGATCGATACGACCCTTTCGTTCGACATTGCCGCGACCGACATCCGCGCGCACCTGCGCGAATGCATCGCACGCCATGCGCAAATGCCCGACGCGTCGGCCGAACATGTGCCGGCCGCCGTATGGGCCTATATTCTTCAACATCGCCTCTACCATTCCTGAATCCATGGATATTCGCAAACTGCAGCGCGTGATCGTCGACGCCCTCGAAGACGTCAAGGCGCAAGACATCAAGGTGTTCAACACCAGCCACCTGACCGAACTGTTCGACCGCGTGGTCGTCGCTTCGGGCACCTCCAACCGCCAGACCAAGGCGCTCGCGTCGAGCGTGCGTGACAAGGTCAAGGAAGCCGGCGGCGACATCGTCAGCTCCGAAGGCGAAGACACCGGCGAATGGGTGCTCGTCGACTGCGGCGACGCGATCGTGCACATCCTGCAACCGGCCCTGCGCCAGTACTACAACCTCGAGGAAATCTGGGGCGACAAGCCCGTACGGATGAAGCTCGGCAGCGGCAAGGGGAACGGCTTCGCCCAGGCCAGCGAAGGCGACGAGGACGAAGAGGAAGCCGCGCCCGCGCGCCCCGCGCGCAAGACGGCCGCCCGCCGCCGTTGAGCCCCGCGTCGTTACGCATCTCCCGATGAAGCTTTTCATCCTTGCGGTCGGCCACAAGATGCCGGGCTGGATCGCATCCGGCTTCGACGAATACACGAAGCGGATGCCGCCCGAGCTGCGCATCGAGTTGCGCGAGATCAAGCCCGAACTGCGTTCGGGTGGTCGCAGCGCCGAAAGCGTGATGGCGGCCGAGCGGCAGAAGATCGAGGCCGCGTTGCCGAAGGGCGCGCGCCTCGTCGCGCTCGACGAGCGCGGCCGCGACTGGACCACGATGCAGCTCGCGCAGGCGCTGCCCGGCTGGCAGCAGGACGGCCGCGACGTCGCGTTCGTGATCGGCGGTGCCGACGGGCTCGATCCCGAACTGAAAGCGCGTGCCGACACGCTGCTGCGCATCTCGAGCATGACGCTGCCGCACGGAATGGTGCGCGTGCTGCTCGCCGAACAGCTTTACCGGGCGTGGAGCATCACGCAGAATCACCCCTACCACCGCGCATGACGTGTCGTCCTCGAGACGCGCGCCGCGCGCGCACACCGAGATAACGACACCATGCCGTCCAGCACGCCCCCCGCGCTTTTCCCGATCCTTTACCTCGCTTCGCAAAGCCCGCGCCGCCAGGAGCTGCTGCAACAGATCGGCGTACGCTTCGAGCTGCTGCTGCCGCGCCCGGACGAGGACGCCGAGGCGCTCGAGGCCGAACTGCCCGGCGAAGCCGCCGATGCCTACGTGCGGCGCGTGACCATCGCCAAGGCCGAGGCAGCGCGTGCACGCCTCGTCGCGAGCGGCAAGCCGGCCTCGCCGGTGCTGGTCGCCGATACGACCGTCACGATTGACGGCGCGATCCTCGGCAAGCCGGCCGACGCCGACGACGCGCTCGCGATGCTGACGCGCCTCGCGGGCCGCGAACATGCGGTGCTGACCGCCGTCGCCGTGATCGATGCCGACGGCGAACTGCTGCCGCCCGCGCTGTCGCGCTCGTCGGTGCGCTTCGCGGCCGCGTCGCGCGACGCGTACGCGCGCTACGTCGAATCGGGCGAGCCGTTCGGCAAGGCCGGCGCGTACGCGATCCAGGGGCGCGCCGCCGAGTTCATCGAGCGAATCGACGGTTCCCATTCAGGTATCATGGGTCTGCCCCTTTTTGAGACTGCCGCGCTGCTACGCACCGCGCGCGTCGCCTTCTGAACCCACCATGAACGAAGAAATCCTGATCAACCTCACGCCGCAGGAAACGCGGGTCGCACTCGTCCAGCAAGGCGCGGTGCAGGAGCTTCACGTCGAGCGCACGCTGTCGCGCGGGCGGGTCGGCAACATCTATCTCGGCAAGGTCGTGCGCGTGCTGCCCGGCATGCAGTCGGCGTTCATCGACATCGGCCTCGAACGCGCGGCGTTCCTGCACGTCGCCGACATCTGGCATCCGCGCCTCGCGGGCGAGCCGCAGTCGGGCACGCCGCACCAGCCGATCGAGAAGATCGTGTTCGAAGGCCAGACGCTGATGGTGCAGGTGATCAAGGATCCGATCGGCACGAAAGGCGCGCGGCTGTCGACGCAGGTCAGCATCGCGGGCCGCACGCTCGTCTACCTGCCGCAGGAGCCGCATATCGGCATCTCGCAGAAGATCGAGAGCGAGGCCGAGCGCGAGGCCGTGCGCGCGCGCCTGACGGCCGTGATCCCGCCGGACGAGAAAGGCGGCTACATCGTGCGCACGATCGCCGAGGATGCCACCTCCGACGAGCTCGCCGGCGACGTCACGTACCTGCGCAAGACGTGGGCGACGATCGTCGCCCAGGCACAGCGGCTGCCGGCGACGAGCCTGCTGTACCAGGATCTCGATCTCGCGCAGCGCGTGCTGCGCGATTTCGCGAACGACGACACGACGCGCATCCAGGTCGATTCGCGCGAGACGTACCAGCGCCTCTCGGAATTCGCGGGCGAATTCACGCCGGCCGTGAGCCCGAAGCTGCACCACTACACGGGCGAGCGTCCGCTGTTCGACCTGTACAACATCGAGACAGAGATCCAGCGTGCGCTGTCGCGCCGCGTCGACCTGAAGTCGGGCGGTTACCTGATGATCGACCAGACCGAGGCGATGACGACGATCGACGTGAACACGGGCGGCTACGTCGGCGCGCGCAACTTCGACGACACGATCTTCAAGACCAACCTCGAGGCCGCACATACGATCGCGCGGCAGCTGCGGCTGCGCAACCTCGGCGGGATCATCATCATCGACTTCATCGACATGGAGAACGCCGAGCATCGCGACGCGGTGCTGTCCGAGTTGAAGAAGGCGCTGTCGCGCGACCGCACGCGCGTGACGGTCAACGGCTTCTCGCAGCTCGGGCTCGTCGAGATGACGCGCAAGCGCACGCGCGAATCGCTCGCGCACGTGCTGTGCGAGCCGTGCCCGACCTGCCAGGGCAAGGGCCAGGTGAAGACGTCGCGCACCGTGTGCTACGACATCCTGCGCGAGATCCTGCGCGAGTCGCGGCAGTTCAACCCGCGCGAATTCCGCGTGATCGCCGCGCAGCAGGTGATCGACCTGTTCCTCGACGAGGAGTCGCAGCATCTCGCCATGCTGATCGACTTCATCGGCAAGCCGGTGTCGCTGCAGGTCGAATCGAACCTGAGCCAGGAGCAGTACGATATCGTGCTGATGTAACGTTCCGTCCATCCGCCGCCGGCATCGCCGCGCGGCGCTTCGATGCGGCGCCCGGGCCGCCCGCGCATGTCGCGCCGGCACCCGCCGCCGCCCTTTCACCCTACCCTTTTCGCATTCACCACACACCATGAGCCAAGGCCACAACCGCCGCCAGCGCAAGAAACTCCACATCGGCGAATTCCAGGAACTCGCGTTCAACGCCACCGCGCATTACCGCAACGAAATGACCGACCTCGAGCGCGGCGAACTGATCGACGCGTTCATCGACTTCGTCGAAGCGAACGGGCTGCTGACCGTCGCGTCGGCGGACGAAGGCATCGGCGCTTACGTGATTTCCGGTGCACCGCGCGGCACGACGACCGACGCCGACCGCGAGCTCGTGCGCGGCTGGCTGGCCGCACGGCCGGAACTGTCCGACGTCAAGGTCAGCGAATTCACCGACGCGTGGTACCCGGAAGCCTGAGTTTCCGGCATCACGCCCCTCGCGCAGCGCCCGCGCCTGCCCGCCGCCACGGCGGGCGAGGCCGGCGCCGCCCCGCTCCCTCCGCCTCGCCTGCGCATCCTCTTCCGCCATCGCGCGACATCCGCGCCACCGGCACCGACTCACACGATTTCCGCCACGTCGACGGTGATTACCCCGATTTCGGCAGTGAATCGGACGCTTACTTCAATTTAACGTTGCTTAAAAGACGTCTCGCGCCGGCAGACCTACCCTGATCGCCAGGAATCCGATGTTTTCCGGTGCGATCGGCAAGCAAGACGAAAGAATGCAAACCGCTCGCCCGACAGATGTTCCAGATTCCGGTACGGGCGAAAACGCGACACGGCGACAGGTCAATCAGGGAGACAACCAACGATGCGCCAGCCGCTTCCCCATCGCAGCGACACATTGACGCACGCGAAGGCCGCCTGACCCCACTCTCCAACGAATACGAGGACGACATGGATACGCCTACCACCCATCAGGCAGGACTCCGAATGATTATGATCACGGCTGGCGTCGCAGCGCTGGTGTCGCTGTCCGCTTGCGGCGGCTCCGGCTCGCTGAGCCAGGGCACCGGCGGCGCAGGATCGGGCTCGGGCGACACGACGGCCACGACCGGCGGCACGAGCAACGGCTCGGGCAGCGGTTCCGGCAGCGGCTCGACCGTCGGCAGCACGGGCAGCGGCAGCGGCTCGGCCACCGGCTCGGCGGGCAGCGGCGCATCCACCAATGCGCTCGGCCAGACGATCGGCTCGTCGAGCAACATCGTGACGGCCGCGGGCGGCGCGGTATCGAGCGTCGGCACGACGATCGCCGGCCAGTCGCTGCCCGGCACCAATGCGTCGACCACGCAAGGTCTCGGCACGGTCGTGCAGGATGCCGGCGCGGCCGTCACGACGCTCGGCACCGGCCTCGGCTCGGGGCTCGGCCAGCTCGGCGCATCGCCGAACCCGGTCGGCACGACGGTCGCGAGCACCGGCGGCGTGGTCACGAACCTCGGCGACGCGGTCGCGGCGACCGGCGGCGTCGTGTCGAGTCTCGGCGCCAGCGGTTCGGCGCTGGCGCCGCTCGCGCCCGTCACATCGCCGGTCGGCGGCGCGGTCACGATGCTCGGCAATACGATCGCAGGCGGCGGCGCAACGCTCGGCACGCAGTTGTCGACCGGTCCCGTCGCGCAGGTCACGGGCGCCGCCAGCTCGGCGATCACGCCGATCACGACGCAGGTCGGGTCGGTCACGCAGACCGTCGCGTCGAGCACGCCGCTCGGCGCACCGCTCACGAACCTCGTGACGACGGTCGGCAACGGCGTCGCGAACGCCGGCACGACGATCGCGAAAACCGGCGGGAATCCGGTGACGACCGGCATCGGCAACGTCGTCACCGCGACCGGCAACACTGTGGCCACCGCCGGCACGGCGCTGCTGGGCGGTGGCGGCGCCACGACGAGCCCGCTCGCGCCGGTCACGGGGCTCTTGTCGACGGGCGCACTCGGCGGCGCAACGGGTGGCAGCAATCCGGCCGGTGCGCTCACGTCGGCGGTCGGCACCGTGACGGGAGCGGTGTCGGGCGCAGCTGGCGGCTCGCCCGTCGCGGGGCTGACGGGCGGCAGCGGCACCGGTGCGCTCTCGAAAACGGGCGCCGGCGTGCTCGCCCCCGTGACGACGACGCTCGGCGCGCTGGTCAAGTAAGCGGCAGGTCGGCACGGCGCCCGCATCGTCGCAGACGATCGGGCGCCTTGGCCTTGGCCTTGGCCTTGGCCTCCTTAGCCTTAGCCTTAGCCTTAGCCTTAGCCTTAGCCTTAGCCTTAGCCTTAGCCTTAGCCTTAGCCTTAGCCTTAGCCTTAGCCTTAGCCTTAGCCTTAGCCTTAGCCTTAGCCTTAGCCTTAGCCGAAGCCGAAGCCGAAGCCGAAGCCGGCATCCCCCCCTTCCCCACCCCGCGATCCCTTCCTTTTCCCGACAGTCCGCCTCCAGCCAGCCATCGAAATCGGTCCTGAAAGCAAGACACGTTAAAATCTCACCTCGCGTGGTGCGCCGCCCGCACCCGCCATCCATCGCCAGCCGCGTGCCCTCGGGCCGCCCCCGACCCATGGAGTGAGTGTCAATGAGCGGCGGACTTCCGTTTCCCGCATCCCGCAGCAAGTCGTTGCCGTCCTCGACGGTCTTCCTGATCCTCGCCGCCGCCGCGCTGCTGTCCGGCTGCGGGCTGCTGCCGGTGCAGAATCCGCCCGCGCCGATCAGCGAGGCGCTCGTCGAGCCCGTCGAGGAAACCGCCGGCGAACCGCTGACGATGCCGCCCGTGCCGGCGCCGACGCACCCGGAGGAACCGGAAGCGCCGAAGAAGCCGCACCGCGAAGTCACGCGGCCGAAGCCCGTGCAGCGCCCCGAATCGCCGACACCGCCGCCGCCTCCGCCACCGCCGATCGTCGCGACGCGCCCGCTCGACCGCACCCAGATCCATGCACTGCTCGACAGCGAAGTGGCGCGCCGCAACGGCAAGGTGATCGGCCGCGCGGTCGACATGGTGACCGACGCGAGCGGCAAGCCGCGCGAGATGATCGTGAACCTGCAGGGCTTCATGGGCGTGGGCGACCGCAAGGTCGTCTTCCCGTGGAACGTGTTCCGCTTCACGCCGGGCGGCAAACAGGAGCCGATCGTGCTCGACGTGCCGTCGGGCGACCTGCCGCCGGCCGCGCGGCCCAAGGCCGTGCCGCTGTCCGGTTCGGCAGCCGCCTCGCCCGCGACGCGGCTGCCGATGCTCGACAGCGACGTCGAGCGCCCGAACGGCACGAAGATCGGCCGTATCGTCGACGTGCTGATCGACCGCGCATCGCAGCCGCAGGCGGTCGTGCTCGACCTCGGCGGCCTCGTCAATACCGACCGCCGTTCGATCGCCGCGAGCTGGGGCGCGCTGCGCTTCGTCACGCGCGACAAGGCGCTGCATCCGCAGCTCGACCTGAACGACGCACAGATCAAGGCGTCGCCGCCCTACGCGGCCGACAAGCCGATCGTCGCGGTTTTCCCGCCCGTTGCCCCGGCACCGGCTTCGTCTGCGAGCGCGACCCGATGACGATCAAGCATTCCGTCAGCGCACGCAGTCTCCGGTCCCTCGACTGGCTCAACTTCTTCGTTGCAAACGTTCAAACAGGGTTCGGTCCGTTCATCGCGTCCTACCTCGCGTCGCACAAGTGGACGCAGGGCGAGATCGGGATGGTGCTGTCGATCGGCACGATCAGCGCAATGGTCAGCCAGGTGCCGGGCGGCGCGGCCGTCGATGCGCTGAAGAACAAGAAAGGCGCGGCCGCATGGGCGATCGCGGCCATCATCCTGTCCGCGGTGCTGCTCGCGTCGAGCCCGACGATCGTGCCGGTGATCGCCGCCGAGGTGTTCCACGGCTTCGCGAGCTGCATGCTCGTGCCGGCCATGGCCGCGATCTCGTTCTCGCTCGTCGGCCGCGCCGACCTCGGCGACCGGCTCGGCCGCAACGCGCGCTGGGCGTCGATCGGCAGCGCGGTCGCGGCGGGCCTGATGGGGCTCACCGGCGAGTACTTCTCCGCACGCGCGGTGTTCTGGCTGACCGCCGTGCTCGCGCTGCCCGCGCTGTTCGCACTCGCGATGATCCAGCCGACGCACGAGGTGATCCCGCAGTCGTCGAAGCCCGACGATCGCGACGAAGCCGGCGAACGTGAAACGCTGCTCGAACTGCTGCGCGACCGCCGGATGCTGATCTTCGCGGCGTGCGTCGTGCTGTTCCACCTGTCGAACGCGGCGATGCTGAACCTCGCGGCCGGCGAAGTCACGGCCGGGATGGGCGAAAACGTGCAGCTCGTGATCGCCGCGTGCATCATCGTGCCGCAGGCGATCGTCGCGATGCTGTCGCCGTGGGTCGGCCGCACCGCGCAACGCTGGGGGCGCCGGCCGATCCTGCTGCTCGGGTTCTCGGCGCTGCCGGTGCGCGCGCTGCTGTTCGCCGGCGTGAGCAGCCCGTACCTGCTGGTACCGGTACAGATGCTCGACGGCATCAGCGCGGCCGTATTCGGCGTGATGCTGCCGCTGATCGCGGCCGACGTCGCGGGCGGCAAGGGCCGCTACAACCTGTGCATCGGGCTCTTCGGGCTCGCGGCCGGGATCGGCGCGACACTCAGCACGGCCGCGGCCGGCTACGTCGCCGATCACTTCGGCAACACCGTGAGCTTCTTCGGGCTCGCGGGCGCCGGTGCGCTCGCGGTGCTGCTGGTCTGGCTCGTGATGCCCGAAACGCGCGTCGCGAACGGTGACGCGGCCGCCGACGAACCGGCCGCCGCCTCGCCCGAACAGGCGCGCTGACACCGACGCGCCGCCGTTACCCGCTTCTTGGCCAACGCATGATGGATACGATCAGGACACTCAACGAAGCCCGCCAGCAGATCCAGCAGTCGATCTTCGATCTGTTGAAGGGGCTGTCATTCAGCGAGCGGCTCGCGCAAGGCGGGCTGATGGCGCTGCAGGCCGTGTGCGGCGCAAGCCTCGCGTACGTGATCGGCCGCGCGCTGCACACCGAGCAGGCCGTGTGGTCGGCGATCACCGCGATCGCCGTGACCCAGCACAACTACTCGGACACGATGTCGCTGTCGCGCGACCAGTTCATCGGCGCGATGGTCGGCGGCGTGCTCGGCTTCGCCGGCGCGGCGCTCGGCGGCGACCGCCTCGTCGCGTATGCGATTACCGTCGCGGTCGTGATCGTCTGCTGCTGGTGTCTGAACGTCGGCAGCGCGGCACGGCTCGGCGGCGTGACCGCGACGATCGTGCTGCTGTTTCCGGGCAACGGCCCGCTGTGGGACATTCCGCTGATGCGGCTCGGCGAAGTGACGCTCGGCACCGTGTGTGCGCTGGGCGTGTGCTGGGTGATGTCGAAAATCGAGCGCCGCTGGTTCCGCCACGCGGCGGCAAAGTGACGCGTTGATCCGGTTGCCCGGCGCGCATCGCGGCATCGCGATCCGTGCCGGGCCGTCGGCCAGGTCAGTCGCCGATCCGCAGCACGATGCCGGAACCGATCTGCACCAGCAGGTGATCCCCGCCGACGCCGACCCATTGATAGCCGCGCGGCGGCGGGCTCAGGCGATAGCCGCGCCAGTCGTCGATCACGTACTGGCGATCGCGGAACTCGGGCGGAAGCCGGTCGCCCTTGTGCCACTCGCGGCGTGGCTGGTCGGCCCAGCGCGGCGGCACGTCGTCCTCATGGCGCATCTGGCCGGGCGGCATGTGTTTCGGGCCGTGGCCGCGCTGCATGCCGTGGCCGCCCTGGTCGTCGTGGTTGTCGTGGTCCTGCGCCATCGCGGCCGGCGCGGCGAAACCCGCCGCGATCAACGCAGCCAGCATCATCCCGTGCATCTTCTTCATCGTGCCTTCCCTCCGTGTTGTCACGTCGAACGAAACCACCCGGACTGCCCGATGAAGACTAGCACACGGTATCGCGGGGCCACATGACCTCGCATATGACCGCGCGTTACGCCGCCTGCTGCTGGTACTGGATCCGGTGCAGGTGCGCGTAGAGGCCGCCGTGGCGCAGCAATTCGTCGTGGCTGCCCTCCTCGACGATCTTGCCGGCCTCGAGCACGAGAATGCGGTCCGCGCGCTCGATCGTCGACAGCCGGTGCGCGATCACGAGCGTCGTGCGGCCTTCCATCAGCCGCTCGAGCGCGGCCTGCACGTGGCGCTCCGATTCCGAGTCGAGCGCCGACGTCGCTTCGTCGAGGATCAGGATCGGCGCGTCCTTGTAGATCGCACGCGCGATCGCGAGCCGCTGGCGCTGGCCGCCGGACAGCCGCATCCCGTTGCCGCCGACGAGCGTGTCGAGCCCGTCGGGCATCGCGGCGACCGCATCGGCGAGGTTCGCGGCCTCGAGCGCGGCCTGCACGCGCGCGCGGTCGGGCGTCTGCCCGTATGCGACGTTCGCGGCGATCGTGTCGTTGAACAGCACGACGTCCTGGCTGACCATCGCCATCTGGCCGCGCAACGCGTGGAGGTCGTAGTCGGCAACCGGCACGCCGTCGACCAGGATCGCGCCGTCGGTCGGGTCGAAGAAGCGCGGCAGCAGGTTGACGAGCGTCGTCTTGCCGCTGCCGGACGGGCCCGCGAGCGCGATCATTTCACCGGGTGCGACCTTGAACGAGATGCGGTCGAGCGTCGGCCGCTCGGCCGCGCCGTAGTCGAACGTCACGTTGCGGAACTCGATGTCGCCGCGCGCCTGGGCCAGCGGCCGGCCGCCGCCCTGCGGCTCGGCCGGTTCGTCGATCAGCCCGAAGATCAGCTCGGCGGCCGTCATCCCGCGCTGCAGCGGCTGGTTGACGTCGATCAGGTGCTTGAGCGGCGAGATCACCAGCAGCATCGACGTGACGAACGCGACGAAGCCGCCGACCGTCGTCTGGTCGTTCGACGACTGCACCACCGCGATCGTGATCACGACCGCGAGCGCGATCGACGCGAGGAACTGCGTGAGCGGCTGCGCGAGGCCGCCGGAGATCGTCATGCGCATCGCGTAGCCGCGCAGGCGCTTGCTCATCTGCGTGAAGCGGTCCATCTCGTACGCTTCGCCGTTGTGCACCTTGACGACCTTGTAGCCGCCGACCGTCTCCTCGACGATGTACGACAGCTCGTTGGTCAGCGTCTGGTGCTCGCGGTTCAGGCGGCGCAGGCGGCGGTTGATCTTGCTGACGAGCCAGCCGATGCCCGGCAGGATCACCGCGACGATCAGCGTGAGCCGCCAGTTCAGGTAGAACAGGTAGCCGAGCAGGAAGATCACCGTCAGCGAATCGCGCACGAGCGTGACCATCACGCCGGTCAGCACCGACAGGATCTGGTTGACCTCGAACACGATCGCGTTGATCACCGTGCTCGCCGTCTCGCGCTGGAAGAACGACGCGCCCGTGTGCAGCATCCGCTGGAACATCTCGAGCCGCAGTTGCAGCAGGATGCGGTTCGACACGTAGTTGAGCAGGTAATTCGACGCGTACTGCGACACGCCGCGCACGAGCGCGAGCCCGATCACGGCCATCGGCACGTACCATTTCGCGCGGTCGCTGCCGTGCGAGCCGAAGCCGTGGTCGAGCAGCGGCTTGAGCAGCGCCGGGATACCGGCCTCGGTGGCCGCGACGACGCCCATCGTCATCACGGCGAGCACCACGATGCCGATCAGCGGCCGGATGTACGGCCACAGGCGCTTGAGGACCGTCACGGGCGAGGTGCCCGTGCCGTCCATCGGTTTGCGAAGAGTGTTCTGGGTTTCCAAGGCAATCCTTCTTGAGCCGCGAAGCGGCGCCCGGACGTGGCCGCCCGGAATGTCGCCCTGTCGGGCGGGTGCCGAAAAGGGCTCAACATTATAGCCGCACCGCCCCGGCCGGCTCGGTCATGGCCGATACGGGCGGCGGCCGGGCCGCGGGTATACTGCCGCTCACCGTTTTCTCCGCCTGTTCCGACGATTTCATGGCTGAACCCTCCCTCGGCGTCGCCCTCATCGCCCTCAACGCGTCCGCGCGGCTCGCGCAGTGCCTGGCCGCACTGTCGTTCGCCGACGACGTCGTCGTCATCGACGGCGGCAGCACCGACGATACCGTCGCGATCGCGCAGGCGCACGGTGCGCGCGTGATCGTCGAGCGCGACTGGCCGGGCTTCGGCCCGCAGAAGAACCGCGCGCTCGACGCGCTCGACACCGACTGGATCCTGTCCCTCGATACCGACGAAGTCGTCACCCCCGAGCTCGCGCAGTCGATCCGCGACACGATCCGCGCGCCGGCCGCGCAGGTCTATGCGGTCGACCGGCTGTCCAGCTTCTGCGGCCAGTGGATCCATCACAGCGGCTGGTATCCGGACTGGATCCCGCGCCTGTTCCGGCGCGGCGCCGCGCGCTTCTCGGACGATCTCGTGCACGAACGCCTCGTGTTCGACGGCGCCGCTCAGCGGCTGTCCGGCAAGCTGATGCACTACTCGTACGAGGATTTCGAAACCGTCGTGCGCAAGCTCGACGCGTATTCGACGGCCGGCGCGCGCCAGCGCCGCGCGGCCGGCCAGCGCGGCGGCTTCGGCAAGGCG
>NZ_VWWH01000088.1:0-30581 GCF_011753045.1 Burkholderia sp. Ap-955 | reverse complement strand
CCGGCCGCATGCCGGGGCACATGAACGTGCTGCTCGCCGAGGCGAAGGTGCCTTACGACATCGTGATGGAGATGGACGAGATCAACGCCGACTTCCCCGAAGCCGACGTGTCGATGGTGATCGGCGCGAACGACATCGTGAACCCGGCGGCGCAGGAAGATCCGGGCAGCCCCATCGCCGGCATGCCGGTGCTCGAGGTGTGGAAGGCGAAGACCTCGATCGTGATGAAGCGCAGCATGGCGTCCGGCTATGCGGGTGTCGACAACCCGCTGTTCTACAAGGACAACAACCGGATGCTGTTCGGCGACGCGAAGAAGATGCTGGATGAGGTGTTCGGGGCGTTGAAGGCCTGACGGGGCGCATGGCCGGGCGTGTGCGCGGGGCGAACGGTAGCCGGCTGGGGTGTTGGACAGTCGGTTATCGTGGCCCGGCGCGCCGGACATGCGTATCGTGTGGTCACGGAAGTGCGAGGCGGGTGGGGCTGTTTCGCATTTCCTTGCGGCAAAAGACGGCGATCGAGCGTCGATGCATAGTTCTCCCTCCAATCAACAGCCACACCCGATCCTTCCCCGCGACCGCGTCGGCGACGATGCCGCCTATCCAGCGAATCCAAGCTCCGCAAAAGTGATGACCCTTGCGTCGCAGGCACGCGCCAGCGCCGGATCGTAAGTCGAAAAAAAGACGGCACGGTCCGCAGCCAACGTCTTGAACAGATCGATCAGCACCGCACGCGACGCGGCATCGAGCCCGCTGTCCGGATCGTCGGCGATCACGACGGCGGGCGCACCGAGCGTCGTCGCCGTCAGGAACAGTTTCTTGCGGGTGCCGAACGACATCTGCTCGAAGCGCTTCTCCAGATGCGGGCCGAGCCCGAATCGATCGGCCAGCTCGAGCGTGCGGGCGTCGACGACGGTCTTCCTGCCGGCCGCCACGAGATCGAGAAACTCGCGGCCGGTCTGAAGCGGATACGCCAGGCAATCGTCGGGCACGTACGCCAGCGCGGATTTCGCATCGTGCGGCGCGGTGCGCAGCGAATGGCCGCCGATCCACACCTCGCCTTCGTCCGCGTCGAGGGTGCCGGCGAGAATGGCGAGCAACGTCGATTTGCCGCTGCCGGTTTCGTCGCACAGTGCTATGCATCCGGCGCCGGATGCGTAGTTGAGTCCCTTGAAGATGACGCGCTGGTCGTAGCGCTTGCCGAGATTGTCGAAGCGGAGCATGGATCGGTAATCGAACGAAAATTCGCCAGGTGAGCGCGACCCACATCATGGTCAGCGGCAGGCCCGGCAACACGGATGGTCGGGACGCGTAGCGTTGCGGCAGATAGTGTAATGCGACAAGCGATGCGCCCGGGCAGACGACGGTGCGCCGAAAGTCGAGACGCACGCGTCATACGGCTCGGGTATGCTGGATGAACGCCGTCCTGACGACCGACCAGCACGGCAAAACTGCAAACAATCACCGCGATCGTATCGCAACCACCGGCCGCACCGGGCCGATTTCAACGCCGGAACAGGGACTCGACATGGCAGAACTGGACCACACGCTGTACGAACGGATCGGCGCGCTGAGCGACGCGGGCGATGCATTGATGGAAGACGGCGACTACGAAGGCGCGCTCGAGAAATTCTGGGCGGGATTCGACCTGCTTCCCGAACCCAAGACCAATTGGGAAGCCGGCACCTGGTTGATGGCCGCCATCGGCGACGCGAATTTCCTGAAAGAGGACTACGCGGCCGGACGCGACAATCTCGCCCAGTCGATGCATTTCCCCAACGCGATCGGCAACCCTTTCCTGCACCTGAGGCTCGGTCAGTGCCAGTTCGAACTGGGCGATCTCGACCGCGCGGCCGACGAGCTGATGCGCGCGTACATGGGAGGCGGGCCGGAGCTGTTCGAGGACGAGGACGGCAAGTACCTGCGATTCCTGGCGACGCGGGCGGAAGGCATCGAGACGCCCTGACGCGCGTGGTTCGTGCCGCCGGCCGGTCGGCGTCGCGAGTGAGTATCGACCGACGCCTGTGCCGGGACGCCGGGCGTTTCTCCGCATGAGCGCAACCAGCCAATGAACCTGACCTTTCCCCTCGCCACCCGATCCGACGCCGAGAGGCTGGGCGCCATCCGCATCGCCGCGATGCGCGACAGCCTCGAGCGCATCGGCCGCTTCGATCCCCAGCGTGCGCGCGACCGGTTTCTCGCGTCGTTCGACCCGGCGCTATGCCGCTTGATCGAAGTCGATGGCGTGAACGCGGGCTTTTTCGTGGTCCGGCCGCAGGAAGATCACTGGTTGCTTGACCATCTGTACATCGTGCCCGAGCATCAGGGAAAGGGGATCGGCGCGGCGGTGCTGCGCAGGATCTTTGCCGACGCCGATTCGCGGCGCGTGCCCGTTCGCGTCGGCGCGCTGCGCGGCAGCGATTCGAACCGCTTCTATGCCCGGCACGGCTTCGTGCAGGCCGACGAAGCGGAGTGGGACATCTACTACGTGCGCGCACCGGGTTCGGCGACGGTGTAGATCGTATTCGCGGTGGGGGCGGGGCGAGCGCGTCAGCGTTTTCACGGATACGGAACGCGCGGCGCATGCCGATGATGCAGAGAGAATACAAATACATGATCCGAGGCCAATCATGACGACATCTGCAACAAACGGACCGAATGCGGTATCACCTGAAACGACCGGGGCGGCAGCGACATCCGCCGATGCGGGTGGCGTGCCGTCGATCCTGCTGGTCGACGACGAGCCGAGCGTGCTGTCGGCGCTCAGGCGCGTGTTCCGGCCCGCCGGCTACGAGATCCTGACCGCGGAAAGCGGCGAGGCGGCCCTCGAGATACTGGCGTCGACCGAAGTCGATCTGATCGTGTCCGACATGCGGATGCCGGGCATGAGCGGCGCGGAGTTCCTGGCCCGTGCGCGCGCGCTCTACCCGGACACGATGCGCATCCTGCTGACGGGCTACGCGGAAATCGCGTCGATCGTGCAGGCCGTCAACGACGGCGGCGTGTATCGCTACCTGAACAAGCCGTGGGACGATCACGACCTGCTGCTGACCCTCGAACAGGCGCTGGAGCAACGGCGCCTGCGGCGTGAAGCGGCCCGGCTCGCCGCGCTGACGGAAGCGCAGAACGAAGCGCTGCGCCGTTTCAACACGGAACTCGAAACGCAGGTTCGCGCACGCACGGAGGAACTCGGCCAGACCGTGATGTTCCTCGAAGCCGCGCAACGCGACCTGAAAAGCAGCTTCACCGCGATGGTCCAGGTCTGCGCGAGCATGATCGAGATGCGTTGCGGGTCGGCCAGCGGTCACGCGATGCGGGTCGGCGAGATTGCGCGGCGGCTGGCGCTGGCCTCCGGGATGAGCGAGCTGCATGCGCAGGACGTCTATTTCGCGGGGCTGCTGCACGGCATCGGCAAGTTGTCGCTGCCGGACGAATTGCTGCGCAAGCCGCTCGCGAAGATGACGACGGAAGAGCACGGCCTGTTCCTGCAGCATCCGCTGCGCGCGCAGATGGTGCTGACACCGGTCGCGCAACTGCACAAGGTCGCGTCGATCGTGCTGCACCAGTACGAGCGCTTCAACGGACGCGGCACGCCGGACAGCCTGGCGGGCGACGCGATCCCGCTCGGCTCGCGAATCCTGGCGATCGCGCGCGATTTCGAAGGGCTGCGCCAGGGCGACATCGGTGCGCCGCATTCGGTCGAGCAGGCGCTCGACGCGTTGCGCTCGCAGGCCGGCGTGCGTTACGACCCGCGGATCGTCGACGGCCTGACCGAACTGATGCGGGACCCGGCGAGCCTCGGCATCGCGGCATCCGTTGCGGAGATCAAGTCCACGCAGCTGCGCGAAGGGATGCAGCTCGCCGACGATCTGCGCACGCATCGCGGCGTGCTGCTGATGACCAAGGGCAGCGTGATGTCGGCGCACCAGATCGAGCTCGTGCGCCGCTTCGAGACGCGGGAGGGGACGTCGTTCGACATCCTCGTGCTGGCCGGCCAGGCCGCGGCGAAGCCGGCGCAGAGCGGGCCGAATGCGGGCGCGGCGCCGGCCTGAACCCGGTCGCGCGGCCTGATGGCCGCGGTGCACGACTGCGCACCGCGGCAACGCACTCACCTCGATCCGGGCGCTCGATCATGTACGGCACCTACAATCTCCCGCTCGTCCTGCTGTCGCTCGCGATCGCGACGCTGGCCGCCTATACGACACTCGACCTGGCCGCCTTCATTTCGCTGCTCGACAACCCGAAGCTCAAGCGTGCGTGGCTGGGCGGCGGCGCGGCGGCGATGGGTACCGGCATCTGGTCGATGCATTTCGTCGGCATGCTCGCGTTTTCGCTGCCGATTCCGCTCGGCTACGCATGGCCGGATACGGGCGCGTCGCTGGCGATTGCCGTGCTCGTGTCGTACTTCGCGCTGACTGTCGTCACGCGCGCACGGCTGGGCTGGCGGCGGCTGCTCGTGGGCGGCGCACTGATGGGCGCCGGGATCGCCGGCATGCATTACGCGGGGATGGCCGCGATGCGCATGGAACCCGGCATCCGCTACGATGCCACGCTGTTCGCCGCGTCGATCGGCATCGCGGTGATCGCGTCGACTGCCGCGCTCTGGATCGCGCAGGCGTTGCGCGTGCAGCAGGCGCGCCATGCGACCGCCCAGCGGGTCGGTGCGGCCTTCGTGATGGGCATCGCCATCACCGGCATGCACTACACGGCGATGGCGGCCGCGCATTTCGCGCCGGACGCGCGATGCGGGGCCGCGAACGGCGTCGACACGCCGTGGCTCGCGACGACCGTCGCGCTGTTTACGACGGGGACCCTGGTCGTCACGCTGTTGCTGAGCCGCTTCGATGCGCGCACAACCTTCCTGCGCGGGATGACCGATACGCTCGAGCGGCGCGTGCGGATGCGCACCGTCGAACTGGAACGCGCGCTGCACCGCTACGAGCAGACGACGGCGATGCTGCAGCGTACGCGCGAGAACATGGCGACCGAGATCGACGAACGCAAGGCCGCGCAGGCGCGGCTCGAACAGGAGAAGGAGGAGCAGCGGCGCCTGCTGCATGTGCTCGAGGAAACCCACGTGCAGCTGCTGCAGTCGGAAAAGCTCGCGTCGATCGGTCAGCTCGCGGCCGGTGTCGCGCACGAGATCAACAATCCGATCGGCTTCGTCAGCGCGAACCTCAACACGCTGAAGACATGGGTGCACAGCCTGCTCGACGTGATCGCGGCGCACGAAGCCGCGCTGCCGCAGCTCGACCCGGCCGCGCGCGACGCGCTGACGGCGAAGGGCCGCGCGGTGGACCTGGACTACGTGCGCGGCGAGATCGAGACGCTGATCGACGAATCGATCGACGGCGCGCTGCGCGTGCGGCGCATCGTGCAGGACCTGCGCGATTTCTCGCGTCCGGCCAGCGACGAGTGGAGCGTGGTCGATCTCCGCGCGGGCCTGGAAAGCACGCTCAACGTCGTCCACAACGAACTCAAGTACAAGGCCGACATCGTGCGCGATTACGGTGACGTGCCGCAGGTCGAATGCCTGCCGTCGCAGTTGAACCAGGTCTTCATGAACCTGCTGGTGAACGCGGCGCACGCGATTCCCGAGCGCGGCGTGATCACGATCCGCACGTCGAGCGATGGCGAGCAGGTGTCGATCGCGATCAGCGACACGGGGACGGGCATGACGCCCGACGTCGTCCGGCGGATCTTCGATCCATTCTTCACGACGAAGCCGGTCGGGCAGGGCACCGGGCTGGGCTTGTCGGTATCGCACGGTATCGTCAAGCGCCATCGCGGCACCATCGACGTGACGAGCGAGCCCGGGCGGGGCACGACGTTCTGCGTCCGGATCCCGATCAGGCGGGCGGGCGATCGCGCGAACACGGCGGAGCTGGAGCAACGGGCGTGATCGCATGACGGCGTCGCGCGTCATCGCAGCCGCTTGCGGCGTTGGCGACGAAAGAAATGCCAGAGCATCGCGGTGGCGTCCGGCCCCGTGGCGGAATGAAACGGCTCGCGCGGGTCGCCGCCGCTCCATGCATGCGGCAGCCGGCGGACGATGCAGACCCGGACGACGAGACGCCCGCCCTTGAGATAATCGACGTAGTCGGCATCGTCGCGCGCATAGGTGCGTTGCTCGCCAACCCGCATCGCGCCGTGTTCGTCGACGAGCCGGTTGAGCCGCGCGAACGCGATGCCGAGCTGCGTCGCGTTCCGGTCGGTCACGACCGTATCGAGTGCGCCGTGCATGACGAGGGCCGGCATGCCGGGATAGGACGCGACGTCGGCGCACGCATCGACCGCGCGTATCGGGTCGTCGCGCAGGCCTCGACGCATCAGGTTCATCGCCGCCAACGTCGACGACGGCGGGGCGATGGCCGGGCCGGAGTGCAGGCCGACTGCCGCGAAGCGGTCGGGATACCGGATGGCCAGTGCCGCGGCGAGCCCTGCTCCGGCGGACATGCCGGCCAGGTAGATCCGGTCGCGGTCGAAGCCGTGCTGTCGCACGATTGCGTCGACCAGCGACGTGACGGCCGCGGCTTCCGACTCCGTCGCGTCGCCGTGCCAGTGCCAGCAGCGGTGCGCATGCGCGGTCTTGGCCTGTTCAGGAAACAGCACGGCGAACCCCGACCGCTCGGCGAGACGGCACATGCGCGTGCCCGCGGCAAACGACTCGGCGCCCTGCTTGCAGCCGTGCAGCATGACGACGGCCGGCATGCCGGCCGTCGTCGCCGGCGCGGCGGGGAGATACAGCGCGTAGGCAAGGTGGTTCACGTAGCGGCCGGCGCTCGGGCCGGCGGAATGAAACGAGCGGAGCCACGTGCCGGGCGCCTTGTCCGCCGGTGCGCGGGCGGGATGCGCGGTGCCCGTCGTGCGTCGGGCGGTACGCACGGTGACGGTCGGCCGGGCGACCGGCTTGACCGCCCGCTTGGCGGCCGGTCGCGGCTTGCTCGTGCGCTTCGTCGGGCGCGTGCCGGCGGCGACGGAGAGCAGTTCGAGGTGCCGCAACCAGAGGCTGGTTTTTTTCCTGGGCATGTGCAGTTTCGTGCCGGCGGCCGACCGTGGCAGGAAGACACGGCCGACTCCGCCGTTGCGTTGACAATCGAAAGGGGGCGCGGAGCAAGGATCGTGCTGCCGGCCGCGTGCACATCGAAACCGGTCGACCGGTCGAATGCAACGGAACGCGGGATGCTGCGTCACCGTGGCGATTCGAGTCGGCCATCGGCGATGCTAACCGACTGATGTGACGCGTCGGCGAATCGAAGTGTGCTTCGACCCTGTCGCGCGCAAGGCTAGCGCCGATCCAGCAGTGTATCGCTCAATACGCTGAACGCCGCGCCCGGCAACTCGTGCAGATGCTCGACCACGCTGCTGACCGGATAGAAGGTTTCGACCGCATCGTCGAGTATCCCGACACCGATGAGTTCGACGCGCCGCTCGCGCAGTGCATCGACGCGTGCACGCAGGTCGGTGCGCAGGATCGCCGGGTTGCCGTCGCCGGTGGCCGGATAGCCGTCCGACAGCACCATCAGGATTCGTCGCCGCGCCCGCTGCGCCAGCAGCCGCTCGGCGGCCCAGCTCAACGCCTCGCCGTCGGGATTCTCGTGGCCGCATTCGATGCACGCGAGGCCGCTCGGATTGTCGGAATCGAACCGCTTGTAGACGCGCAGGTCGAGCCGTTCGACGAACCGGTTATAGCCGAACGTGTCGCGGCCGGCGTCGATCCAGCGCTGGTAGTGCGCGCGCATCGCGGCATCCTCGACGGAGCTGTAGCCGAGCACTTCGCACGCGAAGCCGAGCTGCGTCAGCGCATCGCACAGCGCTGCCGCGCACAGCCTCGCGAGTTCGATCTTCCTGCCGGCCATCGACCCGCTGCAATCGATCAGCAGGGCGACGGCCGCGTCGCGCCCGGGTGCGGCGCGCCGGACGCGGAACGGCGTGCGATAGCCGGGCGACGTGACGAGGCGGGCGAGCGACATCCGGTCGAGCTCGCCGCGTTCCTGTTCGCGTTTCCAGCGCGTCTGCTCGTCCACTTTCAATGCACGTTCGAGTCGTAGCTTGAGCGGCTCGGTCTGCGCGCGGGCCGCGCTTCGCAGGCGGTGCCAGCGCGCCGGTTCGCCCTTGCCGGTGAAGTCCGTCACCGTGTCGAACGCGGTGGTCAGCGGGACCGACAGCAGCGGCCGGTTGTCCGCGGACAGGCGGATCGTGCCGGGCGCCGCATCGCCCGGCGTCGGCGCGTCGGCGGACGATTCCGTGTCGGCGATCGACCCGGCGCCCGATTCGGCGGAAACGGGCGCACGCGCGTTGTCCGGCGCGCCCTGTCCGTCCGACTCGAATTCGGCGGCGATACGGTCGCTGTCGATCGTGCTGCCCGGATCGGCCGTGAACATCATGTTGTTCGCACCGGCCGACGCCAGCGCGCGCACGCGTTCGACGATCCGGTGCGCGGCGCGGATGCTGTCGGCGGTCGATGTGGCTGCACGCGCTGCGTCGACGAGATCGCCCGATGCGGTCATCGTCGCGTCGAGCGACGGCACGCGCTCGATGGAAGGCGGCGGTTCGTCCCACAGCGCACGTTCGATGCGCCACACCAGCCTGTCGTGCCATGCCATTCGCGGCCACCGGCGGAGCGTGTCGGCGGCCGTCGCCGCGCGCATCCGCCGCAGGAACGTCATCGCGCCGGGATAGATCGCGGCGAGGCGGCCGGCCGTGCGCCGGTCGTCGATCGCCTGCGCAATGGCCCGCACCGCGGGCGACGCCAGTGCGGCAATGTCATCGATCGCACCGAAGCGGGCGCGCGCCGCGTAGAGGTCGACGAGGCCGGTGATCGCATCGTCGTCGACGTCGCCGGCAAGCAGCGTGTCGGGCAGCACCAGCAGGTCGCGCCGCGCGACCGGCGCTTGGCGTGCAAACCGTACCTCGATGCCGTGTCGTTGCGCGAGCGTGCGGGCCAGCCGGGTCAGGTGGAGCGACCGCGCGTCGTCGTTCCGGTCCATCGCGTCAGGCCTCGACGTCGATGTAGTGGCGAATGATGCTGCGGATCAGGTCGGCGTCTTCCGCGCCGACCTTCGCATAGATCGTCGGGCCGGCGGCCGATTCGGGATCGCCGGTGCGCAGCATCAGCTCGGCCCAGTCGATCAGGCGCCGCGTCGAGAACGCGCTGGCCAGATCCTCGCGGACGAACGCGGCGCGGCAGTCGGCCGCGATCGCCGCGAGCGTGTCGGCCATCGCCGCGGTCATGGCCGCGCCGAACGTGCGCTGCAGCACGCGCGCCTCGTCGGGTGGCGGCAGGTAGTCGAGGCGGTAGACGCGCCAGCGGTCGAGAAACGCCTCGTTCATCACGTTGGCGCCCTGGTACAGATGGCGGAACTGCCCCATCGCACCCACCGCATTGGCCGTCGCGAACAGCCGGAACGACGGATGCGGGACGACGATCTCGTTGCCTTTCTCCTTCAGCAACAAGCGGCCGGCCGGTTCGAGCACGGCGGTCAGCACCGCGAGGATCGCCGGTTCCGCGAAGTCGATCTCGTCGACGATGAGCCACAGCCCTTCACGCATCGCGGTCGGCAGCACGCCGTCGACCCAGATCGTCTCGCCGCCCTTGACGGTCCAGAACCCGACGAAGTCGCCGACCGTCGTCTGCCCGTTCATGTTCGAGCGCAGCACGCCATGGCCGGCCAGCGCGGCGGCCTGCTCGATGAGGCTTGTCTTGCCCGTGCCGGTATGGCCGATCAGCAGGATGCGCCGGTTCTCGACGATGTCTTCCAGCACGTTCGTCACGCGCGCGGTGAACAGGTAGGCCGGGTTCAATGGCGGCACGAGCGGCCCGCCCGGGCCGCGCGGCATCGGCACGCCGCCCACCTGCGCGACGTGCGCCGCGTCGCCGGCTGGCGCCGGTCGCGACGCGTGCGCGCTTCGTAGCGCCTGCATGAATGCGCCGCGATGAGCGGGCGCCGCGCGATCGCCGGCTTCACGCCGGACGAAACCTTCCTGGATCCACTTGTGCAGTTTCGCACCGAGGTTGTCCGCATCGACGACCGTATCGACCGAGGTGCTGCCGTCAGGCCGGTGATGCTGGATGCGGTACATGTGCGCGCGTTCGGGCCGGCTGACGATCCATTGCCCGGCGGACGGGTCCGCCAGTTGGCGATAGACGCCGAGTACCGACGGGGCGGAGGGGGAGGAATCAGCGGGTGCGTTCATGGTGGCGAGCGAGAGTGGGCGGCTGGCGCTTCATGCCTGCGATGCATCGCGTCGATTGTAGATTTTTTTGTCGTGAAGGAGCGCATTCGCGCGGGAATCGATGCGCTGCGATCCGGGGCGGAGCCGGCGGCGCGTCGGCGTGCCGGATCGGGGGAGCGCCGTGGGCAATGCGCTGCAGCCTGATCTTTCGGCCCCCTTGCTACGCCTCGAACCACGTTTGCCGTGCCGATCCGCCGGCAACGTGTCGGCTCGTTGGCCTGGGTCGGCCATGCCCATGCATGCGAAGGTCGATTGACACCGCTCCTTGCGCTGATCTCCCGGGTTTTTCACGAAGACGACCCGTCAAGTCGAATCGCGGGCCGTCACACCTTGATCAATCGGGTGGAATTTCAGTACCGTAGCAGGCTTGATCGCCGGGCTTCCATCGCGTGTCCTTGGGCAGCCCGGCTTGACATCCCATTGCGCGCCGGTCGATGACGCAGGCGAAGGAGTGTTGAACGTGACGTCGACAGGCGTGGACAAGGTGAGGATCCGTCGTGCCAGCGCACTCGATGCCCCGGCCGTGCTGGGGATCTTCGACGACGTGATTGCGTGGTTCGTCGCCATCGGCAACGACGGGCAATGGGGCCGCGAGCCCTGGTCGACGCAACCCAGGCGAATTGCGCTCGTGACCGAAGCCTGCGCGCTGCCCGACGCGTGGGTGGCAGAGGATCAGGACGGCCGCGTCCTGGGCGCATTGATCCTCGGCGATTCCATGCCCTACGTGCCGCCGGCGACCGAGCCGGAAATCTATGTGCGTGTGCTGGTTGCGTCGCGCGATGCGCGGGCGCGGGGTGTCGGCCGGCGCCTGATGGCCTTCGCGGACGAGCGCGCCCGGGCGGCCGGGATGGAGCGCCTGAGGGTGGACTGCTATGGCGGCGGGACCGGCGCACTGGTGCGTTTCTACGAGTCGTGCGGCTATGAGCGAATTTCACCCTTCGACGTGGACGGGTGGCCGGGGCAGTTGTTGGGGCGTCGTTTGTGACCGTGCCTGACCGAAGCCGCGCGGCACGACGGCTTTCGATCGAGCCCGGGAAGGCGTTCAGTCGATCGATTCACGGCGAGCCGGAAACGGCGGGCTGCCCGACGGGATTCCCGTGGGCCGACGAACCGGGTTGCGCGGGCGCGCCTTCCACACCGTGCGCGACCGGCAGCGCAACCCGCACATAAAGAAACGCACGCCGCTCGCGATCGGGCAGCACCTGCGGTCCGTAACTGATCGTGACCGTGCCGTCATGAATCTCACCCGCCTGCGCGAAACGCCACGCGCGGGGATCGCTGTCGAGCAGGAATTCGGCGCGCGCATACGCATGCGGTTCGAACCGCTCGGGAATGTCCACCGGGCGTCCGTCGAGCTTGTCGAGCAACGCTTCGACCACGTTGAAGCCATAGCCGTCGCGCACGATGTCGCAGATGAAGCTGCCCGCGATGCGCGGATTCAGTTCGATCATGTGCGGCACGCCGTCGTGCACGATGCAGTCCAGGTGCACGGGCCCCCAGGTCAGCCCGGCGGCCGCCGTGGCGCGCGACCCGACGTCGATCAGTGCGCGCAGCGTGCCCGCATCGAGGTCGAGTTCCGACGTATAGCCGCGCTCGAGAAAGCCTGCCCCATGCCGTTTCAGCTTGCGCAGCGCGCCGACGTACCGGCCGTCGAAATACTCGACGCAGTATTCGCTGCCGCTCAGGAATTCCTCGATCACGACGCGCTCGGTCGCGAGCGCTTGCGCGTCGGCGTGTCCGGCGGCGAGGGCGTCGAGTTGCGCACGGACCTCGGCGATGTCCTCGCAGCGCCGCACGCCGTCGCTCGCCGAGCCTTCCGACGGCTTGACGACCACCGGGAAACGCAGCGGGTCGGCCGCGGCCGCGAGCGCCGCCGGCGCGGCCAGCGTGCCCGTGACGAATTGCGCGGCCGGGATGCCGTGCGCGGCGAGTAGCGCCTTCTGGTTCGACTTCGACACCGCGTGCGTGACGCGGTGCGCATCGGGGCCGGGCAGGCCGAGCGCGTCGGCGACCCACGCGGCGGTGCGCGCATAGGTGTCGTGCGCGGTCGTCACGCGCAGCGTGTCGATCTCGTCCGGATAGCGCGTGCGCAGCCAGCCGACGAGCTGGCTGGCATCGGGTTCGAGGTTGATCGTCTCGACCCCCGCCGGAAAGACGCCGTCGAGACGGTGCCCGGGGGCGGTGATCACGGTCACGGCCGCTTGCCGCGCAAGCGCGCCACGCACGAGCGCGAGGCTGCTGCCGGTGGCGCGGGCGCCGATCACGATGAGTCGCTTCATGCTGGATCCTTGATCGAAGGCGGAAGAGTGGAACGGCATCGCGTGCCGCCTAGCGTGCACGGCGGCGCAGGCGCTGTGCTTCGAGGCGCGGCAGCAGATGCTGGACGACGCGCGGCAGCGTGTAGATCGGCAACTGCGCGCACGTGAACACGAGCGCCATGGTGGGCGTCGCGGCGAGCCCGAGCGCGGCCCACATCAGGCCGACGTTGCGATTGGCGACGATCAGCGCGACATTGAGCCGCGTGCGGACGTCGCCGGGCGTGAGCCCGTACGCGATCACCTGGAAGCCCGCGTTGACGGCGAATGCGAGTGCGATCGCGGTCAACGCGCGGTGCGGCGCGTCGATGATCGATTGCTGCATGCCGGCCATCGTGCCGAGCGCGAACACCAGCAGCGCGGCGACGACGGTCGCATCGATCGGCGTCGCATAGCGGTCGAGCCGGGAGCCGGCGAAGCGCCGCACGAGCAGCGCGACGCCCTCGGCGCTGCCGATCAGCAGCGCGAGCCGCAACGCGAGCGTCAAAGGCGAAATCGACACGGCCGCATCGTGGCTGAACCAGGCCGTCAGCAGCGGCGCGGTGAGCGGGACGAACACCATCGACGCGAGGGTTGCGACGAGCGCGACGCTGGCGTCGAGCGACAGCATCCGCGCGATCGTCGACGTGCCGCTCGACGGCGGTGCGCAGTACGCGATCACCAGCGCGACGACCCAGTCGTACGGCATGCCGGCGAGCCGTGCGGCGATGCCGAGCGCGACCGGGCACGCGATCATCGTCGCGGCGGGCAGCAGCAGCGACACGGCCGGCCGCCGCGCAACCGCGCGCACCGCGCTGGGCTCGACGCGCAGCAGCGTGCCGAGCACGAACAGGAACACGGTGACGGGCATCAGCGGCCGCGCGAGGTCGGCGAGCGGCGGCACCAGCAACCCGAGACCCACGCCGCACGCGAGCACGGTCGGGCCGCGCCGCACCAGCGCGGCAATCAGCGTGCGCATGGGCGAGACTCGGGGCGACGGCGGACGGTCGTGCGACCAGGGCAGGCGGAGAATGGCATGCGGATTCCTCGGAAGCGGGCCGTCGGGCACCGGGTATCCGCAAGGCTAATCCGGATTTTTGGCGAAGTAAAATGATATAAACACGATCTGTAACAAGAGAAAGTGATATGAACATCCCTCTGCTCGAAACCTTCCGGGCCGTCGTTCAGGAAGGCAGCGCGCTGCGCGCGGCCGAACGGCTCGGCTGCACGCAGTCGAACGTCACCGCGCGGCTGCGCCAGCTCGAAGCGTCGCTCGACGCGCCGCTATTCGACCGGCACGGCAAGCGGCTGGTGCTGAACGACGCCGGGCGCCGGCTGATCCCGTATTGCGATCGCATCCTGCGCCTCGTCGACGAAGCGACGCAGGTGGTGCGCGAAGCACCGGTCGCGCGCAGCTTCCGGCTCGGCTCGATGGAAAGCACGGCGGCGACGCGGTTGCCGGCGCTCGCCGCCGCGTTGAAGGCGCGCGATCCGGCGCTCGGCCTCGCGGTGCAGATCGGCAGCGAGCCGGATCTGGCCGAGGCGCTGCTGCGCGGCCGGATCGACGCCGCGCTCACGGCGCGCGCGGTCGTCCGGCCCGGGTTGCGCTACGAGCCGGCGTTCGCCGAAGAGATGGTGCTGGTGAGCGCGGCCACGGCCACGCGGCGGCAGGTGCTGGCCGGCGACCCGGTGCGGCTGCTCGCGTTTCACGACGGCTGTCCGTATCGCGCGGTCGCGGAGCACTGGCTGAAGGCACGCGGCATCGCGATCGAGTCGGTGGCGTCGTTCGGCACGTTCGGCGCGATCCTCGGCTGCGTGGCGGCCGGCATGGGCGTCGCGATCCTGCCGAAGCGGATCACGACCGAGCACGTGGCGCGCAAGGAGCTGCGGGCGCACGCGTTCGACGATCTCGACAGTGTGACGACCTATCTCGTCACGTCCGAGGAAGCGCCTGAGCTGCCCGAGCTCGACGCATTACGCGCGGTGCTGGGGCGGCAGGCGGGGGCGCTGCTTGGGCGTTAGCGGAGCGCACCGCGGCACACCGCACCGCGAGCGCTGCGCCGATCGCGCTACGCCGGCACAACCGCCCGTTCATCCGCGAAGAATTCAGCCTCGATCTCGCGAATCCGCCGGCAATCCTCCAGCAGCCGCTCGAACGTCGGGCTGTAAAGACCGACCGTGCCGAGCGCCGTCTGCAGGTCGGTCGTCACGCGCAGCGTGTCGCCCACTTTGGCCCATTGCTTGAGCCCGACGAACGACGGCAGCGCCTGGATCGCCTGCCACGTGAAGTCCTGCCGCAGTACGCCGTTGCGCGACGACAGCAGCAGCACGTGCCCGCAGTAACCCCGAAAATCCGTCGCCGCGGCGGCGTCACCGAACAGCCGCTCCGGATTCAGCACCGCTTCAACGGCGGCCGACACGTGATTCTCCCCGCTGACCGCGCTCGTCAGCCGCGGATCGAGGCTGCCGTGCAGCCGCGCGTTCAGCTCGACGATCGTCGGGCCGTCCGCCGTATCGAACAGTTCGAGATGAGTCGGCCCGAAGCGCACGTCCAGCGCGTCGAGCACCGCGGCCGCGTAGTCGAGCAGCGGCGCGTAGCGCGGATCGGCGTGATTCAGCACCAGCATCTTGTCGAGCCGCGGCGCATGCGTGCGGTCGCGATGCACTTCCCACAGGCTGACCACGCGATGGCGGCCTTCGAACGACACCGAATCGACGATGTATTCCTGCCCCTCCGAATAGCTCTGGATCACGATGTCGTCGTTCGGCTGGTTGTACAGCGAACGGGTGGCCAGCACGTCGCGCGCGGCGGCTTCGACCTGGTCGAGCGTCCGGCAGATCTTCACGCCGGTCACGCCCGCGCTGCGCGCCGGCTTCACCACGAGCGGCAGCGTGCCGTACGCGCGCGCCCATTCGAGTGCGGCGTCGACCGACGTGCTGTGGAAGTGGGCCGGGGCACGCAGGCCGGCCTGGCGAATGCGCTCGTTCATCGCGTACTTGTCGCGCCGCGCGGCCGACGTCGCGAGCGGATTGCGCGTCGGCACGTCGAGCCGTTCGGCGAGCGTGTCGGCCAGTTCGAGCGCCGCGTCGAGGCCGTGCAGCACCGCGCCGATCCGCAGGTCGCTCAACTGCGCGAGCGTCGCGTCGACGTCGCCGCGATGCTGGACCTGGCGGATATAGTCGGACGGGACGAACTGGTTCCGGTAGATTTCCGGCAGATCGGGGTCGCTGATCACGTGCGCGCAACGGATGCCGTAGGCGCGGAACGCGGGCGCCAGATAGGCGGCTGTCGACGCGCCGTCGACGATCAGGACGGTATCGATGAAACGATGCGGCATGGATTCCTCGCTGGGCTGTGGGGTCGATTGAAGGGGGGCGCGGGCTCAGGCCCGCGGGCCGCTATTGGGCGCATCGCCAGGCCAGCGCGCGGCCAGCACGATGCACAGGGCGACGAGCACGGCCGCGACCGCGAACCCGCGCGCCGCACCGGCCACGATCGCCGCGCCCTGGCCCGCGACCAGCGCGCCGAGCGCCGCGACGCCGACGGCTGCGCCCACCTGGCGCGCGGTATTGAGGATCGCAGACGCGGTGGCCGAGCGGCCGGCCTCGACGCTGCCGAGCATCGTCGACGTCAGCGCGGGAATCGCGATGCCGCCGCCGATCGCCATCGCCGCGAGCCCGGGCGCCAGCAGCGCATACGGCGTGTGCGCGCCGAGCGTCTGCCACAGCCACACGTAGCCCGCGAGCGACACGGCGAGGCCGATGATGACGGTCGCGCGGAATCCATGGCGGACCGCGAGACGCGCGCTCGCGATGTTGGCGAGCATGATGATCGTGAGCGGCGCGAGCGCGAGCCCCGACTCGGTCGCGGTGAAGCCGCGCGCGTTCTGGAAATAGAGGCTCAGCGAGAAGATCAGCCCGTAGAACGCGGCATTCGTGATCGCGCCGATCGCGAGCACGCCCGGCACGCGCGCGATCCGGAAGAATGCGAGCTGCAGCATCGGCGCGGCCACGCGCCGCTCGATCGCGACGAACAACGCGCCGAGCACGACCGACGCGGCCAGCGCACCCGCCGCATACGGATCGCCCACCCCGTGCGCGCCGGCCCGGATGATCCCGCCCGTCAGCAGCGCGAGCACGAGCACCGCGACGATCTGGCCGGCCGGATCGAACAGCCGCGTGCGCGCGGCGGCCGAATCACGCACATGGCGCAGCGTGAGCCACAGGCCGCCCGCACAGATCGGCAGATTGATGAAGAAGATCGCACGCCAGCCGAGCGAATCGATCAGCAGGCCGCCGAGCGTCGGGCCGGCCGCGCTGATCGCGCCGCCCGTCGCGCTCCACCACGCGACGGCCCGCACACGGGCGGCGGCATCGTCGGCGCACGCGTGCGTGATGAGTGCGAGCGACGTGGGCAGGATCATCGCGGCGCCCACGCCCTGCGCGACGCGCGCGGCGATCAGCGCGGCCAGCGACGGCGCGAGCGCGCAGCCGAGCGATGCCAGCAGGAACAGCGCGAGGCCGTATGCGAACAGCCGGCGGCTGCCGAAGCGGTCGGCCAGCGTGCCGGACGTCAGCAGCAGCGCGGCGAACGACAGCGTGTACGCATCGACGATCCATTGCAGCCCGTGGACGCTCGATCCGAATGAATGGCCGAGGCTCGGAATCGCGACGTTGACCACGGTCACGTCGAGCTGGACGATCGCGAAGCCGAGGCTCGCGGCTGCGACGGTCGGGAGGATCGCGCGCAGCGACGTGCGGTGCGGCGGCACACTGGCGGTCAGCGTGCGCTCGAGTGCCGGCGCGCGATCGCTCATCGTGTCCTCCGCGCCGCGTGGCGGGTGGGGCGGCACGCAGCCAACGGCGTGTCGTTTCCGAGCGAACTGCGCAGCAGGTGGAATCGGTTCATCTAACGGGTTTCCGTGGGGCGGAGGAAGGGCGCCGGCTGCCGATCGACGGCCGGCGCATCGTCGAATCCGACAGAAAACTAGCATCGACCCGTTAGCGAATACAAATAATAAGCCGCGATTATTTAACGACCATTCGTGTTAAGCGACGGTGCGAACGACGCGGCCCGCCGCTGCCGCGTTGCTGAACTTATATCGAAAATTTTTGTTTGCAATCGAATTAATATCATTTCGCAATGCAATGACGGTCTCCTAGTCTTGTCGAGCGCCGGGCCCCGAGGACGGCAACGCGCGGCGGTAGTGCCATACCGCTTATCGACCCCCGATCTTTATACGAGAGACCTATGACCTATCTCGCAGATGAACGCATCGTTTTGACGGCAGCGGAATCCAGTCACATCCGGACGACGCTCGGCGCACTGGCCTATGATCCGGCCGGCGGCGCGGGCTACATCAGCGCGGTGCGCAAGCTTGCCTACACCGCGTTTCCCGACCGGGTCGTCGACGCGTTCGATCGCGCGAAGGCGCCGACCGCCGATGCGCACGGCTCGATTGAGATCGACAACCTGCCGATCGACGACGACGTGACGGGCAGCCCGAGGTTCGAGGAAACCGGCCGCTCGTTCAAGGCCGGTGTGTTGAGCGAGAACGTCCTGGTCGCGTTGAGCACGCTGGCCGGCGAACCGTATTCGATTGCGCACGAAGGCCGCGAGCTCGTGAACAACCTCACGCCGCACAAGGCGACCGCGCGCGACTATACGGGCCTGGGCTCCGAGGTCGAGCTCGATTTCCATATCGAGAACGCCGCACAGGCGCACATGCCGGAAGGCGATACGTCACCGTTCGCGCTGCTGCTGCTCGGCGTGCGCAGCGAAGCCGGCGGCGGCCCGTACACGCGGCTCGCCGATGCACGTCGCGCGCTGCAGCTGCTGTCGCCGGACGACATCGCGCAACTCTACGGCGAGCACTACATCATCCGCGTGCCGTACCGGTGGCGCGGGGCGGCGCCGACGCCGCGCGACAACACCGACCTGAGCGCGGTGCTGTCGGGGCCGCTCGATGCGCCGCGCGTGACGGTCGCGTTCTATCCGGACATGGTGCTGGCGGTCAACACGCGCGCGCAGGAGGCGCTGGCCAACCTGTATCGCGCGGTGCGCGAGGTGTCGTTCGGCGTGCAGATTCAGCCGGGCAAGCTGGTGCTGATCAACAATCATTTCACGCTGCATTCGCGCGACCGTTTCGATCCGCAATACGACGAGAACGACCGGGCATTCCGCTGGGTGCAGCGCGTGTTCGTCGCGCGCAGCCTGTGGAACTTCCGCGCGTTCACGCCGCTGCAGGCGCGTGTGTTCGATCCGAAGGCGCTGTATGCGGGCGAGTCGCACGCAACGCGCCCGTCGCCGGTCGCCCAGCCGGTGACGCAACGCGCAGCCGCAGCCGCGGCCGAACTCGAGGCGACGCCCGCCTGAGCGGGCCGGGAACGCCAGGCGGCGACGGACGGTGAAAATCGCTCGGTCCCGCCCGCGTTCCGCACACGCGTCATCAAAAAATAAAGGAATCCGGAAGACATGAGAAGAACAGCATTTCCCGTTGCGCGCGTCGTTCGCGTGCTGGCCGCCGTCCTGATCGGCGGCAGCGTGGCCGCGCAGGCCGCGACGTTCGACCTGAGCCCCGAGCAGCCCGGCCGGCAGCGCGGCACCGTGAACCCGGCGGTCGAACAGGCTTTGCCGGCCGGCTTCCGGTTTGCCGAGGCGAACACACTGACGATCGGCATCGCGCCGAACCTGCCGCCGCTCAGCACCTATGCGACCGATGCGCGAACGGTGGTCGGCTTCGATCCCGATCTCGCGCAGCTCGTTGCGGACAGCATCGGCCGCAAGCTGAAGATCGTGCCGCTCTCGTGGGCCGACTGGCCGCTCGCGCTGCAGTCCGGCAAGGTCGACGCGGTGATCTCGAACGTGACGGTGACCGAGCAGCGCAAGGAGAAATTCGACTTCTCGACCTACCGGAAGGATCAGCTCGGCTTCTACGTGAAGAACGGCAGCCGGATTGCCGCGATCCGCGAGCCGAAAGATGTTGCCGGGCTGCGCGTCGTGACCGATTCGGGCACCAACCAGGAAAAGATCCTGCTCGAGTGGAACCGGCAGAACGTCGCGCGCGGCCTCGCGCCGGTCGAGATCCAGTACTACGCGGATGCGGCCGAGCGCTGGGTCGCGCTGCAGTCGGGGCGCGTCGATACGATATTCAGCGTGAATTCGATGCTCGCGTACCAGGCGTCGCTGCGCGGCGATGCGAAGCTGATCGGCACCGTGAGCGGCGGCTGGCCGCGCACCGCGGACATCGCGATCACGACGCGCAAGGGCAGCGGCCTCGCCGATCCGCTGACGATCGCGATCAATGCGCTGATCGCGAACGGCAGCTACCGGAAGGTGCTCGGCCGCTGGAGCCTCGACGCTGAAGCGATCGACCGGTCGCAGACCAATCCGCCGGGGCTGCCGCGCACCTGAGTGCGGGAATCGCGGGGCGGGGCAAGACCGCTTACCGGTAGGTCCACAGCCGGTGCAGCGCGAACGTGGTCGGCGGAACCAGCAGCGCGATCGCGACGATGCTCATCCCGCGGGACCCGTCCAGCGCTACGGCTGCACGCGCGAGCAGCATCGTTTCGACGAAGCCGGCCAGCGTGACCGCGAGAAAGCGCACCGCGTTGCGCGTGCCCACCGTCGACGAGAAGCTCCACAACGTATTCGCGAGATACGAGAACGCCGTCGCGCAGAGGAAGGCGATCGCGTTCGCCGTTACCAGCGTCGCATCGAACCGCGCGAACAGCGCCGTTGCGACCAGCGTGTGGATCGCGGTCGAGCCGAGCCCGGACACGCCGAAGCGCACGAGCCGCGTGCGCTCGGCATGGAGCAGGCCGATCATGGCCGTCGGTGCGGCTCAGCGTGCGCCGACCCGCGCACGGGTCGGCTGCACGCGCCGGCGGGCGATCTGGCGGCGCGCATCGCGCGCGACCGGGAGTTCGATCACCTTGCCGTGCGCCTGGTAGCGGCGGCGGATCAGGTAGACGGGCCGCTGCTTCGACTCGTCGTAGATCCGCCCGACGTATTCGCCGACGACACCGATCCCGATGAGCTCGATCCCGCCGATGAACAGCGTGACCGAGATCAGTGACGCGTAGCCGAGCACCGGATTGCCGAACAGCAGCGTGCGGAAGATGATGAACGTGCCGTACAGGAACGCGAGCGCGGCGATGCCGACGCCGATGTAGGTCCAGCTGCGCAGCGGCACCGTGCTGAAGCTGGTGATGCCTTCCAGCGCGAAATTCCACAGCTTCCAGCCGGAGAATTTCGAGTGCCCGGCGCTGCGCGCGTCGCGCTGGTATTCGACGATCACGGTGCGGTAGCCGACCCACGCGAACAGCCCCTTCATGAAGCGATGCCGCTCGGGCAGGTTGCGCAGCGCGTTCACGACCTTGCGGTCCATCAGCCGGAAATCGCCGACGTTCTCAGGCAGTTTCACGTCCGACAGCAGGTTGTGCACGCGATAGTAGATCGCGGCCGACGTGCGTTTAGCGAACGAGTCGCACGCGCGGTTCCTGCGCTTCGCGGCGACGACTTCCGCGCCGTCGCGCCAGTGCTCGATCATCACGGGGATCAGGCTCGGCGGATCCTGCAGGTCGGCGTCGAGCGGGATCACCGCGTCGCCGAGGGCTTCGTCGAGGCCGGCCGTGAGCGCGGCTTCCTTTCCGAAGTTGCGGGTGAGATCGATCACGCGCACGCGCCGCTCGGCGGTGCTGATCCGGATCAGCCGGTCGAGCGTGTCGTCGCGGCTGCCGTCGTTCACGCAGACGATCTCGAAACGGATCGCGTCGATGGACGTCATCAGCGGAATCACGACGTCGAAGAAGTGCTCAACGGCCTCGCCTTCGTTATAGAACGGCACGACCAGCGAGATGAGCGGTGTATAGAGTGGTTCCCGCATGATGATTCCCCTTGTGATGTCGTTTCACCGATGCGCGCCGATGGTCGGTCGGCCGGTGCGGCGCATTCCGTACGCCGGGCGGTGGTGCGTTCGGGCCTGATGCGTGAAGGCGGTTTCGGTCGAGTTGTCGCGTGTGTCCGGCATCGACGGCACGTCGTGTCGTTCCCGGGCGATCCGGCTGACGAGCAGCCCGAGCGACGCCAGCGTGACGAGCGGCATGAACTGGAACGACAGATGCGGCACGACCGCGAGGCCCGCGAGCGGCATCAGCCACAGCAGCATCAGCCATTCGCGGTCGAAGCGCCGCCAGCCGTGCGTCCACGCATAGCGGGCGTACCACGCGATCACGATGCCGTACCAGGTCAGGTCGTAGTCGTACAGATAGGGGCTGACGAGCAGGCAGGCGCAGGCGAGGGTCGCGGCGCGCAGCGCGTATGAACAGGCGCCGCGCCATGCGTAGATGACGGCGATGGCCGCGGTCGCGATCGACAGCAGCTGAAGGCCGTTCGCGACGATGGCGGGCCAGCCTGCCATCGTGGCGAGCGCGAACACCGACGGCATGCGCACGAGCTTGGCCTGGCCGGAGCCGACGATCGCGTAGACGTTGTCGATCACATGCGCGAACGTGAGCCACGGGCCGAACCCGAACGCGAGGGTCGAGAGCGCGACGCTGCACGCGATCGTCGCGGCCCACGCGGCCAGTGCGCGCCATTGACCCGCGCACAGCAGCGCGAGCGGAAACAGCACCGCGAGCTGCGGCTTCATCGTCAGCAAACCGAAGCAGATCCCGGCGTATACGGGGCGGCGGTTCAGCGCGAGCAGGCCGGCACCGGCGAGCAACGCGGTGAAGAGGCTGGTCTGTCCGACGATCACCGTGACGAACGCGCCGGGGAACGCGAGCGCGCACAGCCACGCGGCATCGCGCTGCACGGTCGCGCGGATCGTCGCCGCGAACAGCACATACGTGAGCCCGAGCCACAGCACGAGCGCCAGCATGTACGGCAGCCAGCCGAGCGGCAGCATGAGCAGCAGCATGGAGGGCGGATAGAGCCACGGTAGCGTGCCGTCCGCGAGATTCATCGCCGGGATCGCGAGCTTCTGGACCGCGAACAGCGCGGGAAAATGCCATGCATCGGCCGCGTGCCCGTGCGCGGCGAGCCACGCAGCGCTCCAGATCGGCGAGAAATCCTGCGACAGCGGCTCCGGTGCACCGTGGTGCGACAGGAACACGCGGATCGAGTAGATGACGACGAACAGCAGTTCCGTCATCAGCACGGCGGCCGCATAGAGGCGCACGCGTTCGCGATTGAGCCAGTGCGGATAGCGGCGCGGGCCCGCGATCGGGAGTTCCGGATGCACATCGGCGGCGGCATGCGCGTGGCGGGCGAACGAAGGCGCTTTCATGATGTGCTCCGTGACGCGAGGGCCGCGCGACGCACGACGACGAGCAGCACCGCGAGCAGCACGAGCGGCCCGATCTGAGGCAGCTTCGTCAACCGGTTGAACAGCTCGAAGACCGGCAGCAGCCACGCGAGCACGAGGATGCCCTGGTCACCGGGCAGCCAGCCTTTGTCGAGGCCATGCGAGATCAGGCAGAAGATCGCGATGCCGAGCCACGTCAGTTCGTAATGCCACAGATAGGGCGTCGTCAGCAGCGTGGCGACCGCCAGCACCGCGCCGCGCAGGCGCATGTCGGGCGTACGGCGCCATACATCGACCGCCGCGGCGATGGCGATCAGTGCGATTGCCGCTTGCGCGACCAGCGCGGCGGCCACCGGTGCACCCGCGAGCCGCAACGCGGCGAACGGCGTCGGCGACGCGAACCAGTACGACGCGAGCATGAAATGCATGTCGCGTACCGTCGACATGGCCTGGCTCAAACCGTGCAGTGCGCCAGGGCCGGCCAGTGCAATCCCGGCCGCCGCGAACAGCGTCGCGCTCAGCGCGGCCGCCGCGAACGTGCGCCATGCCCGCGCCGCGATCAGCACGAACGGGAACACGACGGCGAGTTGCGGCTTGATCGCAAGCAACCCGATCAGCACGCCGGCAACGACCGGGCGCTTGCCCAGCAGATGCAGCGCGAGCGCGGCGAGGCCGGCGGTCAGGACGCTGTTCTGGCCGAACATCACGGACACGCACACGCCCGAATACGCGACCACGACGAGCATGGCGGCGCGCGGGTGGGGAAGATGCGCGCGCAATCCCGACAACCGCGAGACTGCGAACGCGTAGCATAAAAGACTGCCCGCCAAAAAGAGGAAATACGCGGGCAGGAAAGGCACAAGGGCAAGCGGCGCGATGAACAGCAACATCGTCGGCGGATAGAGCCAGGGAAGCGGCTGGTGCTGCAGAGACGCACCGAAGTGCGCGAACTCGGCCTGCTTGAATAACGAAATGTCGTAGGCCGATGCGGCGTGGCCTTGCAACACGAGATGCGATGCGGTCCAGAAGACCGAGAAGTCGGTGCCGGGGCGGACCGTGGCGGACGACGTGAAGCCGTCGGTCACGATGCCCCACACGATCATCAAAGCGGCGAAGAGCATCAGCATGATGCAGCTGTACGGAATGATCCGATCGGCTGTCAGCCATTGGATGCGGCGTATTGCACGCCCGCGCAATTCACGGTTGGCTGTGTACATGATTCCCCGTCTGTAGTGAAGGCTGTGTGGTCTTTCACAGCCGTTTTCATGTTGTCGTGCCTACGGATCGAATCGCGCCGAAATCGCGTTGTCCGGTGAATTCATTGTTGAAGAAAAAATCGCGCGATGCAAACCGCGTACGGACGGCGGGTATTTAAATTGTTCAGCGATGCGCGTGAAAACCGCGTTTTCACGTATGAGAAAACGGCGCGGCCGGATTTCATGTATCCGGCTTGAAACATTCCGCGTTTTTTACCGGGTTAGCGTGCCGCCGACACCACGGCGCGCGAGCGGCCTGACGCGTTCGGGAAAGTCCCGAGAAAAAATTTGGACCCTTGGTGCAGCGCGGCGACAGGCGTTCAGGCGAGCAACGGTTGCGCGGGCGGATATATCAATTTTGAAACATTTCGCGCATCGGGCCTCGGGCCGGGGAGGACGGGTATCGCTGGAACGCTTGATGCGCCTGGATTTCGTTCGAGATGGCCTGCTCTTTGCGTAAGCGTTGGCACGGCAGTCGACGAGGTGACGACCGGGCGGTTTCGGCAAAGAACAGACGGAACCCGCTTCGGAATCACCTGCGGAAAGGAGGGCCGGAGCGCGACGGGGAACACGCAGCTCCAGGTCGATCAAGCGAGCAAGACTTCGTCGAATGACCCATGAGACCCGGTAGCGTCAGGGCAATAAGAAATTGGCATGGCAGCATATGGGGAATAAAAATGAAAGACCACAGCATATTGCGGATCGCAAACCGCGTTAAAGACACATTGCGGATTTTCCGGGAGTTTGTCTCCCGTTCAACAGGATTCCACGCGTCGAACGGCAGTCGTGCCGTTCCGGTCGATCGGATCGTCCGGTTCATCCGGCCGGTCGCACCGTACACGCCTCTCTCGCTCACTGCCTCATTGATACCCGTTCGCACGGACAGGGGTGTATATCCCCGCTCGCGCAGCTGAGCGACGCGTTCCGATTTTTCGAGTAGTGCCGGTGGTGCCCACCCCCGACGTCCTGACAGACGAAGGGTATTTCATAGCAGTCCGAAAGGAGAATGCTCATGTCAAGAATCATCGAGAAGATCGCCTGGCTCGTCGAGGATCAGGGCGGCGTGACGGCCATTGAATATGGCCTGATCGCCGCGCTGATCGCGATCGGCATCGTCGCCGCGTTGACGACCGTCGGTACCGATCTGAAGACCGTATTCAACACGGTCGCCGACGATCTGGATTCGATAGTAGCTGCGATTTGATGGACGGTGCGGCGAACGGCTCGTCCGATTCGTTCGTTGGCACCACACGGCATTAACAACATGCCTCGACGTATCGATGCCGGATCAATCGATCCTGCCGGCCCGCGAGGGATCTGAAAGTGATTACGCAAGGAGATCATCATGTCCAAGTTCATTCAACAAGCCAGCCGTTTCATCCGCGATGAAGACGGTGTGACGGCCATCGAATACGGCCTGATCGCCGCACTGATCGCCATCGGCATCATTGGCGCCCTGACGACGGTCGGCAAGGACCTCAAGACCGTGTTCGCCACGATCGCGGACGACCTGGATTCGGCGGTCGCAGCCATCTGATGGATCGTGCCGCGGACGGCTCGGCCGGTGCAGCGCTCGAGCCGTCCCCGGTCATCTGATCAACCCGGAACCGGAGACCATCATGCAAGCCAGGATGCGCGTCGTACGTCGCTGGATCAGCGACGAGCAGGGTGTGACGTCGACCGAATATGCGTTGCTCGGCGCGATGTTTGCCGTTGCGGTGCTGGGCAGCGTCGTCACGCTGAAAGGCTCGCTTGCCGATACGTACGAGGTGATCGCTACGGCCGTGACGGCCGCCGTGGCCACCGCGCTGGCAATGGTTTCCTGATCCACCGGTTCCACCGATTCCAGCGATTCGACTGCGAGGTTCGCCATGCTACCTGTTGCGCCGCCTTATCCGGTTCCGTTGTGCGTGACGCTGCTCGCTGTCGCCGCGGCCAGCACGGACATCGCGACCCGTCGCATTCCGAACCGTCTCGTCCTGCTCGGCCTGGCCGGCGCGCTGGTTGCCCAGTGCCTGTTGCACGGTGTCGCGGCAGGTGCACTCGGCTGGCTCGCCGGCGCCGCGACCGGCTTCGGCATGCTGCTGCCGTTCTACCTGTTGCGCGGCATGGCGGCCGGCGACGTGAAGCTGATGCTCGCGATCGGCGCCTGGGTCGGCGCGGAAATGACGTTTTACATCGTGCTGGCCACCTTCCTGGCCGGCGGGATCGGCGCCATCGCCGTCGCGCTGCTGCGCGGGCGGATGCGCCAGATGTGGGCGAACGTGCGTGCGTTGATCGTGCAGCGCTCGCAAGGCGCGAGCGCGGAGGCCGCCGGCGGCCCCGTCGAAATCGCATCGGTCGGCACGCTGCCGTACGGCGTGGCGATCGCGGCCGGCACGCTGGGCATGCTGTTCGCGTCGTGCGCATAGCGCGACGCATCCGCAACGAGGACGGAACGATCATGAACACGAACTACACCGAACCGAGACGCGACGCACAGGTGGCACGCCTGCCCGATCCGTTGCCGTCGCGGGAAGTGCATACGAAGCTGGGCGCGCAGTTGCCGGCGGCGCCGCGCTCGCTCGAGGAAACCGGGTTGAGCCTGACGTTCGTTGCCGGCCTCGTGCTGAAGTCGACACTGGTGCTCGGCCGCCCATCATACGGCGACCTGGTCGAACGGCACTGCCTGTCGCTCGCGGTGCTCGACGACGTCTTCGCATTCCTGGTGCGTGAGCACCTCGTCGAACTCACCCATCGCGGTGCGACCGATCTGGACGTGACGTTCCGCCTGACCGAGGCGGGCCGGGTGCTCGCACTGGAAGAAGGGGCGCGCAGCGGCTACAGCGGTCCCGCGCCGGTGACGCTCGATGCCTATATCGAGTGCCTGAACGCGCATTCGGTACGCAAGCTGAATATCAGCCAGAACGAAGTGTGGGCGGCGTTCGAAGGGATCGTGATCGACACGTCGCTGCTCGATGCGGCGGCTGCCGCGCTGAACGCCGGCCGTCCGCTGCTGATCTACGGCCCGGCCGGCAGCGGCAAGACCTTCCTCGCCGAGCGGCTCGGCTCGCTGATGCGCGGCCGCGTGCCGGTGCCGCACGCGATCTGCGCGGCCGGCGAAGTGATCCAGATCTACGACCCGCTCGTGCATGTCGACGCGGACATGCCGTCCGGCGGCCTGTCGGTCGATCGCCGCTGGCGCCTGTGTCAACGGCCGGTCGTGATGTCGGGCGGCGAACTGACGCTCGACGAGCTCGACCTGCGCCGCGACGAGGCCGCCGGCTTCTACCAGGCGCCGCCGCACATGAAGGCGAACCTGGGCATGTACGTCGTCGACGATCTCGGCCGCCAGCGCGTCGAGCCGCGCGACCTGCTCAATCGCTGGCTGCGCCCGCTCGATCGCGGCGTCGATCTCCTGACGCTCGAATCCGGCAACCGCTTCGTGATGCCGTTCGACGTCTGGCCGGTGTTCTCGAGCAACCTGTCGCCGGAGCAGCTGGGCGACGAGGCATTCCTGCGCCGCCTCGGTTCGAAGCTGCACGTCGGCGCGATGTCGATCGACGACTACCGCCGGGTGTACAACGCGGCCTGCGCATCGCTCGGACTCGTATCGGCGAGCGATGCATTCGACTACCTGCTGCATCGGCTGCACCTGCCGACCGGCAAGGCGTTTCTCGCCTGTTTCCCGGCGGACCTGCTGCGTCTCGTGGCCGCCGGCGCGCGTTACCGCGGCGATCCGCCCGAGGTGACGCACGACGCACTGTACGACGCGTGGGCGAGCTATTTCGGCGCGGCTCCCGAACGTGACGGCAGCCATCCGCCGCCCGTCGAGCGCGGTGGCCGTACGTTCATTACCGGTTGAGCCGTTTCTTTCACGATTCGTCGAGGAGCATTGCCATGAAAAACAGTCGAGCGGTCATGATGCTGGTCGTCGCGATGATCGCGGGTCTTGCCGCGGTCGTGTTCGCGTCCCACTGGCTGGTGCAGACATCCACGAGTTCCGTCACGCAGGTGGCGGTCGCGGCGACCGACCTGAACCTGGGCGAACCGCTCGGGCCGAACCAGATCCGCATGATCAGCTGGCCGTCGGGCAGCGTGCCGACCGGTGCGTTCACCGATACCAAGGCGCTCGAAGGGCGGGTCGTGCGCACCAGCCTGTCGCGCGACGAGCCGGTGATCGAGTCGAAGCTCGCGCCGGTCGGCACCAAGGGCGGGCTGTCCGCGGTGATCGCCGACGGCAGCCGCGCGATCACGGTGCGCGTGAACGACGTGGTCGGCGTCGCGGGCTTCGCGCTGCCGGGCAACTACGTCGACGTGATCGTCAACACGCAGGAGCAGCAGGGCAAGACGGACGGGCAGAGCATCTCCAAGATCGTGCTCGAACACATCCTCGTGCTGGCTGTCGCGCAGCAGGTGAGCCGCGACGACACCGCACCGAAGGTCGTCAACGCCGTGACGCTGGAAGTCACGCCCGACCAGGCCGAACGGCTCGATCTCGCGCGCAGCGTCGGCACGCTGTCGCTCGTGCTGCGCAACCAGGTCGACCAGAAGACGCTGAACACCGACGGGGCGACCAAGCTGACGCTGCTCGGCAAGGAGCCCGCACCCGCAGCGCCGCCGGCACCGGCCCGTGTGAAGACGGTACGCATGCACGTCGCATCGCACGCGGCGCCGGAGGTACGGCGCGACTGCGTCGGCGTGCTGACGGGCGTGAAGGGCAGCGTCGAGTGTTTCTGAATCAGTTCATTGAAGTCACATAAACGGCCGCCGGCAACGCGCGGTGGCCCTGGAAGTCGATAACCGGCACGGCGCCGGTCTCTCGGGGGATCAGACGAAATGAAGATCAAACCGCAATGTACAGGTACCGGGCCGCTGCAGACACGCGTCGCACGGGGCACGATGATGGCCGCGATCCTCTGTTCGGGATGGCTGACCGTTTATGGCGCACTCGCGCAGGAAGGCGTCGAGTCGGCCGCGCTGACCAAGGGCGGCGCCAGCGCGCCGGCCGCGGTCGGCAAGGGGCCGATGCAGATGACGATCAGCATGGCGCCGGTGGCGGCCGCCGCGCCCGCCGCAGCGGCGGGGCCGCTGCGCGGACCGAACTGCGTCGGCGCCGTGCGCGAATCGACCAGCGTCAGCGTGCCGCTCGGCAAGTCGCTGCTGGTGCCGATGCCGGAGCCAGTCCGTAATCGGACGATCGGCAATCCGGCCGTCGCGCAGGCCACGATGGTGTCGCCGCAGACGCTGTACATCCTCGGGCTTGCGGTCGGCACGACCAACATGATCGTGCAGGGCAAGAGCGGTGCATGCCGCGTGATCGACGTCGCGGTCGGCGCGGATGCCGGCGGCCTGCAGGCGTCGCTGATGCAGCTGATGCCGAACGAGCGCGACATCCATGTGTCGACCGCCGCCGGCACGATCGTGCTGGCCGGGACCGTGTCGAGCTCGATGGCCGCGCAGCAGGCCGTGCAGATCGCCCGTGCGTACGGTGACAGCGCGGCCGATCCGGCGGGCGGCGGCAAGGCGGGCGGGGTGCTCAACATGCTGAACGTCACGTCGCCGCAGCAGGTGATGCTCGAGGTGAAGGTGGCCGAGGTGTCGAAGACGCTGATCAACCAGATGGGCAGCGCGCTCAACATCCAGGGCGGGTTCGGTTCGTGGAGCGGTGCGCTGGTCAGCAACCTGCTCGCGGGCGTCGCAACCGGGATCGCCTTCAGCAAGGCGAACAACAAGCCGTTCAACCTCGCGGCCGACGCGCAGAACACCGACAACCTGGTCAAGATCCTCGCGGAGCCGAATCTCGTGACGATCAGCGGCCAGGAAGCGACGTTCCTCGCCGGCGGCAAGATCTTCATCCCGATCCCGCAAAGCAGCGGCAACGGCACGTCGTCGATCACGCTGCAGGAAGAGGAGTTCGGCGTCGCGCTGAAGTTCACGCCGACCGTGCTGGGCAATGGCCGGATCAGCCTGAAGGTCGCGCCGGAAGTGTCGGAGCTGTCGCAGACGGGCGTCACGCTGAGCGCGACCAACATCGGCGGCACGTCGATCCTGCCGCTGATCACGACGCGGCGCGCATCGACGACGGTGCAGATGGGTGACGGCGAAACGTTCGCGATCGGCGGGCTGATCAAGGACAACGGGACCGGCGCACTGAAGGCGCTCCCGGGTGTCGGCGAAATTCCCGTGCTCGGCGCGCTGCTCCGCAGTACATCGTTCCAGCAGGACCGCACCGAGCTGATCTTCGTGATCACGCCGCACCTGGTGAAGCCGCTGCAGACCGCCGACGTGCCGCTGCCGACCGACAGCTTCTCGAAGCCGAACGAAATCGACGTGTACGCGACGGGCAACATGGAAGGCCGCGGTGGTGTGCGCAAGCCCGGTGCTCAACCGGCGAGCGGCGCGGCAGCCGCACCGCAGACCCCGGCCCAGGCACCGGCCCCCGCACCGGTACCGCAATCGGAAGCGCCCGCCGGCCCGGCCGCCGCGCTGCCCGCACCGCGCGCGCC
>NZ_VWWH01000087.1:0-30649 GCF_011753045.1 Burkholderia sp. Ap-955 | reverse complement strand
GGCCGCGAAGGATGCGTCCGCTGCGACGGGCGAGCGCGCGCCGCGCCGCGAGCGCCCGCCGCGCGCCGTCGTCGCGCCGAACGTGGTCCCGCCGATCACGTACCCTGAAAGCCTGCCCGTGTCGGGCAAGCGCGACGAAATCGCGCGCGCGATCGCCGGTCATCAGGTTGTCATCGTCTGCGGTGAAACCGGCTCGGGCAAGACCACGCAGCTGCCGAAGATCTGTCTCGATCTCGGCCGCGGCCTCGGCGCCGGCGGCACGGGCCTGATCGGCCATACGCAGCCGCGCCGCCTCGCCGCGTCGTCCACCGGCCGCCGGATCGCCGAGGAACTCGGCACGCCGTTCGGCGAAGTGGTCGGCTACAAGGTGCGCTTTACCGACAATCTCGCGCCGGGCGCGTCCGTGAAGCTGATGACGGACGGGATCCTGCTCGCCGAGACGCAGACCGACCCGTTGCTGAAGGCGTACGACACGCTGATCATCGACGAGGCGCACGAGCGCAGCCTGAACATCGACTTCCTGCTCGGCTACCTGAAGGAAATCCTGCCGAGGCGGCCGGACCTGAAGCTGATCGTCACGTCCGCGACGATCGACGCCGATCGCTTCGCGCGCCATTTCGGCACCGACGAGCGCCCGGCACCCGTGATCGAGGTGAGCGGGCGGCTGTATCCGGTCGAGATGCGCTACCGGCCGGTGGCCGAGGACCGTCCGGCCGTGAAGAACGCCGAAGGCACGGCCGGCCGCGACCGCGTGAAGACCGCGCGCGAAGCCGAGCGCGACCTGATGGACGCGATCGTCGACGCGGTCGACGAGCTGTGCCGCGAAGGCCCCGGCGACGTGCTGGTGTTCCTGCCCGGCGAGCGCGAGATCCGTGAAGCGGCCGAGGCGCTGCGCAAGCACCATCCGCCGCACACCGAGATCCTGCCGCTGTTCGCGCGGCTCTCGGCGGCCGACCAGGACAAGGTGTTCAAGGCGTCGAATGCGCGCCGGATCGTGCTCGCGACCAACGTGGCCGAAACCTCGCTGACGGTGCCGGGCATCCGCTACGTCGTCGACACCGGCCTCGCGCGCGTGAAGCGCTATTCGTACCGGAACAAGGTCGAGCAGCTGCAGGTCGAGTCGATCTCGCAGGCGGCCGCGAACCAGCGCGCGGGCCGTTGCGGCCGTGTGGCCGACGGTGTCTGCATCCGCTTGTACGAGGAAAGCGACTACCAGGCGCGCGCGCGCTTCACCGATCCGGAAATCCTGCGCTCGTCGCTCGCGTCGGTGATCCTGCGGATGAAGTCGCTGCACCTGACCGCGATCGAATCGTTCCCGTTCCTCGAGCCGCCGCCCGGCCGCGCGATCGCGGATGGTTATCAGCTGCTCAACGAGCTCGGCGCGGTCGACGACGACAACGCGCTGACGCCGCTCGGCCGCGAACTCGCGCGGCTGCCGCTCGACCCGCGCGTCGGTCGGATGATTCTCGCCGCGCGCGACCAGCAGTCGCTGCGCGAAGTGCTGATCATCGCGAGCGCGCTGTCCGTGCAGGACCCGCGCGATCGCCCGATCGAAGCGCAGGAGCAGGCTGACCAGGCGCACCGCCGGTTTGCCGACGAGCGTTCCGAGTTCCTGCAGTGGCTGAAGATCTGGGCGTGGTTCGAAGAGGCCGTCGCGCACAAGAAGTCGAATCGCCAGTTGATCGACGCGTGCCGGCAGAACTTCCTGTCGCACCTGCGGCTGCGCGAGTGGCGCGACGTCCATTCGCAGCTGCTGACCGTCGTGCGCGAGCACGGCTGGCGGCTGAACGAAGTCGAGGCGACCTACGAACAGGTTCATCTGGCCCTGTTGACGGGCCTGCTCGGCAACCTCGGCCTGAAGGCCGACGACGATCCGCACTATCTCGGCGCACGCGGGATCAAGTTCTACCTGTGGCCGGGCTCCGTGCTCGCGAAGAAGGCCGGCCGCTGGGTGATGGCGGCCGAGCTCGTCGAGACGAGCCGGCTGTACGCGCGCTGCCTTGCGAAGATCGAGCCCGAATGGGTCGAGAAGATCGGCGCGCACCTGCTGAAGAAATCGCTGTCGGAGCCGCACTGGGAAAAGCGCCCGGCGCAGGTCAGCGCGTACGAGCGCGCAACGCTGTACGGGCTGCCGATCTACCACCGCCGGCGTGTCGCGTTCGGCAAGCAGGACCCGGCGCGGGCGCGCGAGCTGTTCATCCGCGGCGCGCTGGTCGAAGGCGAGTTCGACACGAAGCTCGCGTTCTTCGCGCACAACCGCAAGCTGCTCGCCGACATCGAGCAGCTCGAGCACAAGTCGCGCCGCCAGGACGTGCTGGTCGACGACGAGCTGATCTACGCGTACTACGACCAGGCGATTCCGGAAGGGATTCACACGGGCGCCGCGTTCGAGCGCTGGTATCGCGATGAGGTGAAGAAGAGTGGCCAGCCCGAGGACAAGCTGCTGCTGCTGTACCTGTCGCGCGACGACCTGATGCGCCACGAGGCGGCCGGCGTGACGACCGAGCTGTTCCCGAAGCGGGCGACGATGGCCGGCGTCGAGATGGCGCTCACGTATCACTTCGAGCCCGGCACGCCGCGCGACGGCGTGACGCTCGCGGTGCCGCTGTATGCGCTGAACCAGGTCGACGCGCGCCGCTGCGAGTGGCTCGTGCCGGGGATGCTGAAGGAAAAGGTGCAGTTGCTGCTGAAGTCGCTGCCGCAGAAGCTGCGCCGGCATTGCGTGCCGCTGCCCGAGTATGCGGCCGGCTTCGTCGAGCGGATGGGCCGCGAGCGCTTCGGCGCGGGCGGGCTCGTCGAGGCGCTGATCGCCGACGTGCGGGGTGAAACGCAAATCGCGATGAAAACGGCCGACTTCAAGCTCGAGACGCTGCCCGCGCACCTGTTCATGAACTTCAAGGTGATCGACGAGCACGGCCGCCAGCTCGCGATGGGGCGCAATCTCGCGCAGCTTCGCCAGGAACTGGGCGCGCAGGCGCAGCAGCAGTTCCAGAAGATCGCGGCGGCGTCGACGATCGCGGCCGGTGGCGATGCCGACGGCGGCGAGCCAGTCGGCCAGGCGCCGGCCACGGCAGCGACGACCGGCGCCGCCGGCCGCAACGCGAAGGCCGGCAAGGGCGCGGCGCCGCAGACGGCCGCGCCGGCGGAAGCCGGCGCGACCGCGCTGTACGAGAACCTGACGACGTGGAATTTCGGCAAGCTGCCCGAGCTGCTGGAGATCCGCCGGCGCGGCCAGACGCTGTACGGCTACCCGGCGCTGGTCGATCGCGGCACGCATTGCGACGTCGAGGTGTTCGATTCGCCGGAGGAGGCCGCGCGCATCCACCGGGCCGGCCTGCGGCGGCTGTTCGCGCTGCAGCTGAAGGAGCCGATCAAGTTCCTCGAGAAAAACCTGCCGGGCCTGCGCGAGATGGCGATGCAGTACATGTCGCTCGGCACGCAGGACGAGCTGCGCGACCAGCTGATCGACACGGCGCTCGACCGCGCGTGCCTGCAGGACCCGCTGCCCGACGACGACGCGAGTTTCCACGCGCGCCGCGACGAGGGCCGGAGCCGCCTGAACCTGCTCGCGCAGGAAATCGCGCGGCTGGTCGGGCAGATCCTGGCCGAATACGCGGGGCTCGTGAAGAAGCTCGCGCAGGCGAAGCCGTTCGCGCAGGCGCATGCGGACCTGCAGCAGCAGCTCGCCGCGCTGGTCGGCAAGCGCTTCGTGATCGATACGCCGTACGCGCAACTCGCGCACTTCCCGCGCTACCTGAAGGGCATCGCGCTGCGGATCGACAAGCTGAAGGCCGATCCGGCGCGTGACGCGAAGCAGTCGGCCGACCTGCTGCCGCTCGCCCAGCAGTACCAGCGCGCGGTGTCGCAGCGCGGCGGCGTCGCCGATGCGCGGCTCGCGGAATTCCGCTGGCTGCTCGAGGAACTGCGGATTTCGCTGTTCGCGCAGGAACTGCGCACGCCGATGCCTGTCTCTGTCAAGCGTCTGCACAAGGTCTGGGAGTCGATGCAGCGCTAGCGCAACATCGGTTTCCCGGGCCCGCACCGGCGGCCGGCCCCGGCCGGCCGCGCGGCGCCTGCCGCGCCGGCCGATCGGGCCGCCGCGGCGTGCGTCGAAGTGGCGCAATGCCGGCTTCGGTCAACCGGCCGGCCTGGTCGAACGTTTTACAATGACGGTTGTTCCACGACGTGAGTCTTCATGCGCACTTTCCTTTCCCTCGGCCGCACGCTCGCGCTGGCCGCCGCCGTGCTGGCGCCCGCCGCCCACGCGAATAACGTGATCATCCTCAATTCGGCCGAAGCGACGCTGTCCCTGATTGACCAGCAGACCCGCGAAGTCGTCAGCACGATGCCGACCGGCAAGGAGCCGCATCACCTGATGGCGACGCCCGACAATTCGTCGCTGATCGTTGCAAATTCGGTCTCGAACAGCCTGATGTTCCTCGATCCGAAGACGGGCAAGCTGCAGCGCACCGTCGAAGGGATCGACGATCCTTACCAGCTCGGCTTCTCGCCCGACCGCAAGTGGTTCGCGGCGGCCGGCCTGCGCCTCGACCGCGTCGACATCTACGGCTACGACGGCCGCGACCTGAAGCTCGTGAAGCGCGTGCCGCTCGAGGTGATGCCGAGCCACCTCGCGTTCACGAAGGACAGCAAGACGCTGCTCGTGTCGCTGCAGGTTTCCGGCGAGATCGCAGCGATCGACCTGCCGACGCAGACGGTCAAGTGGAAGATGAAGGTCGGCAAGGTGCCGGCTGGCCTGTGGCTCACGCCGGACGACAAGTACCTGCTCGTCGGCATGACCGGCGCGGATTACGTCGCGGTGGTCGACTGGCGCAACCAGAAGGTCGTCAAGCAGATCTACACCGGCAAGGGCGCGCACAACTTCCGCTCGCTCGCCGACGGCACGCACGTCGCGGTCACGAACCGGGTCGCGAACACGATCAGCATCATCGACGAGAACTCGCTCACCAACGTCGGCGACATCACCGGCCTGCTGCCGGGCCCGGACGACATGGAGCTGTCCGCCGACAAGAAGACGCTGTGGGTGACGTTCCGCTTCGCGAAGAAGGTCGGGATCATCGATCTTGCTTCGCGCAAGCTGGTGCAGACGATCGCCGTCGGCCGCTCGCCGCACGGCATCTATTTCTACGACCGCGCGCCGTGGCGCGCCGCGAACGGCGCGTGACGGGCGGGGGAGAACGATGCTGCACCTGATCGATGCATTCGTATCGGACATCCAGACCTGGCTGTACGTCGACGTGGTGCAGCCGCTCCTCTTCAAGTTCAACCTGATGGACTATGACGAGGACACCTACGACGCGCTGTACTGGGTGATCGTCGGTGCGTTGCAGATGGTGCTGATGTTCGTGCTGCTGCGCCCGCTCGAGGCGCTGCTGCCCGTCGAGCGCTGGACGAACCGCCGGGCCGTGCGGGTCGACGTGATCTACACGGCGATCGCGAAGCTCGGCATCTACTCGCTGTTCTTCTTCTTCGCGCTGCAGCCGCTGTTCGACAGCTTCCAGGCGTGGCTGCGCCTGCACGGCGTCGCGAACCTGAACCTCGACTACCTGTGGCCGGGCGTGACCTCGAAGCCGATCGTCACGTTCGCGATCTATCTCGTCGTGCTCGATTTCGCCGGCTACTGGTATCACCGCTGGCAGCACAAGTTCGGCATCTGGTGGGAGCTGCACGCGGTGCATCACAGCCAGCGCCAGATGTCGCTGTGGTGCGATGACCGCAACCACGTGCTCGACGACGTGATCCAGTCGTGCTTCTTCGCGGCGATCGCGCTCGTGATCGGCGTGACGCCGTCGCAGTTCGTCGTGCTGACCGCGTTCACGAACTTCATGCAGAGCATTCAGCACACGAATGCGCGGCTGCCGTTCGGCTGGCTCGGCGAGCGCCTGCTCGTGAGCCCGATCTTCCACCGCCGCCACCACGCGGTCGGCTACGGCCATGAAGGCACGAAGTACGGCTGCAACTTCGGCGTGCTGTTCCCGTGGTGGGACATGATGTTCGGCACCGCGTCGTGGAACCGCACGGTCGAGCCGACCGGCATCCGCGACCAGGTCGAGGGCGTGTCCTACGGCGAAGGCTTCTGGGCGCAGCACGGCCTCGCGTTCGTGCGGATCTTCCGGCGCCTGTTCCCCGCCAAGCGCGGCGCGGCATCGGCCTGATCCGGCCATTCCCACGTTGAGCGGCTCTCCCACGCGGCCCGCATGTGCTTTGGCGCATGCGGGCCGCGTGGTTTATCCTTTCCCCGTTTTTCTCCGTCGATACAGGCTCGCATGAACGACTTGCTGCGTTCCTTCGTCCGCGCATTGGCGAGTGCACTGCATCCGCGCATGCTGTGGCTCACCCTGATGCCGTTTCTCGTCTCGGCCGTCCTGTGGGGCGTCGTGCTGTGGTTCTCGTGGCAGACGCTGCTGGACCTCGCACGCGGCGCGCTCGACGGCTTCGTGCTGACGGCCATGCTGTACCGCGCGTTCGACGCGATCGGCATGTCGCAGCTGCATGCCGTCGTCGCGCCGTTCGTGGTCGTGTCGCTCGCGATTCCGCTGATCGTGCTGACCGTGCTGCTGCTGATCGCGACGATTTCGATGCCGGTCGTGATCAAGCACCTCGCGAACCGGCAGTTCGCGTCGCTCGAGCCGAAGCGGGGCGGCACCTTCTTCGGCAGCGTGTTCAATTCGCTGTGGGCGGCGCTGGCCGGTGTCGTCGTGCTGGTCGTCACGATCCCGCTGTGGCTGATTCCGCCGTTCTTCGCGCTGCTGCCGCCGGTGATCTGGGGCTGGCTCACCTACCGCGTGATGACCTACGACGCGCTCGCGCTGCACGCGAGCCGCGACGAGCGCCGGGCGCTCGTGCGGCAGCACCGCTGGCCGCTGATCGGCATCGGCGTCGCGACCGGGCTGCTCGGCACCGTGCCGACCTTCGTGTGGGTATCGTCGGTCTGGATGATGGTGCTGTTCCCGTTCGTCGCGGCGGCCATGATCTGGGTTTACGCTTTCATCCTCGTCTTCTCTGCGCTGTGGTTCGGGCATTACTGCCTGCGCGCGCTGGAGGACCTGCGCGCGAGTTCGCGCGCCACCGCAATCGACATGGGGCAGGCATGAGCATCGGCATCATCATCATCGGCGACGAAATCCTTTCGGGCCGCCGGCAGGACAAGCATCTGGCGAAGGTCATCGAGCTGCTCGGCGCGCGCGGCCTCACGCTCGACTGGGCGGAATACGTCGGCGACGATCCGGCGCGCATCACGGCGACCCTCGCACGCGCGATCGCGTCGGGCGACATCGTGTTCTCGACGGGCGGGATCGGCGCGACGCCGGACGACCATACGCGCCAGTGCGCGGCCGCCGCGCTCGGCGTGCCGCTCGAGCTGCATCCGGAAGCGAAGGTGCTGATTTCCGAACGGATCCGCGAAACGCATACCGATCCGGCCAGGCCGGTCGATTTCGAGTCGCCGGAGAACCAGCACCGCTTCAACATGGGCGTGTTCCCGGTGGGCGCGACGATCATCCCGAACGGCTACAACCGGATTCCGGGTTTCTCGGTCGGCGATCTGCATTTCGTGCCGGGCTTCCCGGTGATGGCGTGGCCGATGATCGAATGGGTGCTCGACACGAAGTACGCGCACCTGCATCACGCGACGCCGCACGCGGAGCGCTCGCTGTACGTGTTCGAACTGCCGGAATCGACGCTCACGCCGCTGATGGAGCGCATCGAGCGCGACTTCCCGGGCGTGCGCGTGTTCAGCCTGCCGAGCGTTGGCGATGCGGAGCGCGGCGGGATCTATGCGCGCCGTCACATCGACCTCGGCGTGAAGGGTGAGCCGGAGGCAGTCGCGGCTGCATACGTGAAGCTGCGCGAAGGCGTGCACCTGCTTGGCGGCGACGTCGTCGAACCCGATACGCCGCGCGCCTGAGCGGAGCGCCGACCGGCCGCACAAAAGCCACGGGCCGCGCAACGCGGCCCGTCATCGGCATGTCATCGCCCGGCTCGACGATGGGGTTGTCGCAACCGGCGGGAGCGGCGTGCCGTCAGGCGCCGATCCACGGCAGTTTCCGGAAGCACCAGCCTTCGACCGTCTTGCGGTGGCCTTCGGCGTCCTTCGCGCCCTCGAAGCCTTCGAGCAGGTCGAACGCCTTCGTGAAGCCGGCCTGCGTGGAGGCGACCGCGGCGAGCTTCGAGCGCGCGGCGCTGCGGCACAGGAACAGGATGGGCGTATCGGCCGGGAGGGCCGCCTTCAGTTCGTTGACGAATTCGGCGTTCGGCACGCCGCCCGGGTAGCGCGTCCATTCGAGGTGCAGGTACTGACCGTCGCCGACGAGCGGGCGGCCGATCCAGTCGAGTTCGGCGCGGGTGCGCACGTCGACGAGGCGCGCCGACGGATCGAGCTGCAGCAGTTCGAAGGCCTCGGCCGGCAGCAGCGCCCCGGCGTAGTTGAGCGAGGCTTGTGCGCGGCGTTCGTCGGCCTTCGCGTAAAGCTGGTCGAGCGTACTCATGGCGGGGAGTCTCCTATCGGTCAAACGAACATTCTAGCGCGGCGTCGCGGCACGGATATCCGCGTGGGGTACGGTGGGCGCACCCCACACGCGCTCACCAAAAGAGTGCAGAATGGTGCGCATGCACCAAGATGATTCCAAAGGTGGGGCGCGCTGTGACGATTGCACCATCGCGGTGCTTTCGGTTGGCAGGCGATGGGCAGCCGAGCCCCGGAATTGCGCAGCAGAGCCCCGTCGCGACGAGCGCTGGCGCGATTCGCGCCCATCTCGCGCATAGGTGGCACGGAAGCTGCTTTATAGGATTCGGTCGAATCGGGGCGCGCTGCGCCAAAGCAAGACCCCGGTCAGCTCGATAAACGAGGCGGTTCCCAGTCCGCCGGAATTGTTCAATCAGGAGAAGAGGTTATGAGTAAAACCGTCGCCGACGTCATGCAGCTCGTGAAGGACGAGGACGTCAAGTTTGTCGATTTCCGCTTCACGGATACGCGCGGCAAGGAACAGCACGTGTCGGTGCCGGTTTCGGCGTTTGACGAAGACAAGTTCGAAAGCGGCCATGCATTCGACGGCTCGTCGATCGCCGGCTGGAAGGGCATCGAGGCGTCGGACATGCTGCTCATGCCGGACCCGACCGCTGCCTTCATCGACCCGTTCTATGAAGAGTCGACCCTGGTGCTGACCTGCGACGTGGTCGAGCCGGCCGACGGCAAGGGCTACGAGCGCGACCCGCGTTCGCTCGCGAAGCGCGCGGAAGCGTACCTGAAGAGCACGGGCATCGGCGATACGGCCTACTTCGGTCCGGAACCGGAATTCTTCATTTTCGACTCGGTCCAGTGGAACACGGACATGTCGGGCTGCTTCGTGAAGATCAACTCGGAAGAAGCACCGTGGTCGGCCGGCAAGGAATTCGAAGGCGGCAACACGGGCCACCGTCCGGGCACGAAGGGCGGCTACTTCCCGGTCGCGCCGGTCGACACGTTCCAGGACATGCGTTCGGAAATGTGCCTGCTGCTCGAACAGCTCGGCATCCCGGTCGAAGTGCACCACCACGAAGTGGCGGGCCAGGGCCAGAACGAAATCGGCACGAAGTTCTCGACGCTGGTCCAGCGCGCCGACTGGACGCAATGGTCGAAGTACATCATCCATAACGTCGCGCACTCGTACGGCAAGACGGCAACCTTCATGCCGAAGCCGGTCGTCGGCGACAACGGTTCGGGCATGCACGTTCACCAGTCGATCTGGAAGGACGGCCAGAACCTGTTCGCGGGCAACGGCTATGCCGGCCTGTCGGAACTGGCGCTGTTCTACATCGGCGGCATCATCAAGCACGCCCGTGCACTGAACGCGATCACGAACCCGACGACGAACTCGTACAAGCGTCTGGTCCCGCACTTCGAAGCACCGGTCAAGCTCGCCTACTCGGCACGCAACCGTTCGGCATCGATCCGCATTCCGCACGTGTCGAACCCGAAGGGCCGCCGTATCGAAACGCGCTTCCCGGATCCGATGGCGAACCCGTACCTGTTGTTCTCGGCACTGATGATGGCAGGCCTCGACGGGATCCAGAACAAGATCCATCCGGGCGAAGCCGCGGACAAGAACCTGTACGACCTGCCGCCGGAAGAGGATGCAAAGATCCCGACCGTCTGCGCGGGCCTCGACCAGGCAATCGAAGCGCTCGACAAGGATCGCGAGTTCCTGACCCGTGGCGGCGTGTTCACGGACGGCATGCTCGACGCGTACCTCGCGCTGAAGGAGCAGGAGCTGGCGAAGTTCCGCATGACGACGCACCCGATCGAGTTCGAGATGTACTACTCGCTCTAATCGGCGATGGCGCTTCGATTCAGCGCCGTCATGCCGGTTCGTTCCCGTCGCGCGGCCTGCGGCGGGAACGGCGGAGTCTGAAAGGGGCGGCGTCCAGCCGTCCCTTTTTTGTTCCGGTGATTTTCCTTTTCTGGCCCGTTGAGGCGCGACAAGCACGCAGATGGTTCTGAAGAATCTGATCAAGGCGAGAACGGGGCAGCCCGAGCGACTGACGGACGACGAGCGGCTCGCACGCTCGGGCCTGCTGGCGGGGCTGGAAGCGCTGCCGACGGTCGTGATCGTGCTCGACCGCAAGACGCTGCGGATCGCGTTCGCGAATCCGTCTGCCGAGGCGATGCTCGACATTTCGCGCCGGCAGCTCGCGCAGCGGCCGTGGGGCGAGATTTTTCCGAATGCGAACGAGCTGGCATCGACGATCACCGCGATCGGCGAGGAACGCTTTCACGCGACGCACCTCGATACCGTGCTCGACCGGCCCGGCCGCGAACCGCTGCATGTGCACGCGATCGTCGGCTTTCTCGAGACCGCGCCCGATTTCGTGCTCGTCGAGCTGTTCGAGAACGAGCGGCAGTCGCGCACCGATCGCGAGGAGCGCATCCACGACCTGACCGCGGTCAACAAGCAGTTGATCCGCAACCTCGCGCACGAGATCAAGAATCCGCTCGGCGGCATTCGCGGCGCAGCCCAGTTGCTCGAATTCGAGCTCGGCGAGCGCGAGCGTGGCGAGTTGCGCGAATACACGCAGGTGATCATCAAGGAGTCCGACCGCCTGCAGACGCTCGTCGACCGGTTGCTGGAGCCGCACCGGCACCCGCACATCGTCGGCGACGTGAACATTCATGAAGTATGCGAACGCGTGCGCGCGGTGATGCTCGCGGAATTCCCGCGCGGGCTCACGATCGAGCGCGACTACGACGTGAGCGTGCCGGACCTGCGCGGCGACAAGGAGCAACTGATCCAGGCGCTGCTCAACATCGTGCGCAACGCCGCGCAGGCGCTGCGCGAACGCATCGCGCAGGGCGACGCGAAGATCGAGCTGCGCACGCGCATCGCGCGCAAGGTGACGATCGCGAAGCGCCTGTACCGGCTGGCACTGGACTTGCACGTGATCGACAACGGGCCCGGCATTCCGGAGGAAATCCGCGACCGGATCTTCTACCCGCTCGTGTCCGGGCGCGATGACGGCAGCGGCCTCGGCCTCACGCTCGCGCAGACGTTCGTGCAGCAACACGACGGGATGATCGAGGTCGAAAGCCGGCCCGGACGTACCGAATTTCAGATCCTGCTGCCGCTCGACCATTGAGCGGCAGCATGGCGATTCACCAGATTCACCAATATCTGACCGACCTATGAAGCCGATCTGGATAGTAGACGACGACCAATCGATCCGCTGGGTGCTCGAAAAGGCGCTCGCCCGGGACAGCTTCGCGACGAAGAGCTTCGCGAACGTGCGTGACGCGCTGGCCGCGCTCGACCACGAGACCCCGCAGGTGCTCGTATCCGACATCCGGATGCCGGGCGGCTCGGGCCTCGAGTTGCTGCAGGCGATGCACGAGCGCCTGCCGGGCCTGCCCGTCATCATCATGACGGCGTTCTCCGATCTCGACAGCGCCGTCGCGGCGTTCCAGGGCGGCGCGTTCGAATATCTCGCGAAGCCGTTCGACGTCGACAAGGCGGTCGAACTGATCCGCCGCGCGGTGGAAGAAAGCCTGCGCGGCGGCGCGCCGCAGGACGAGCGCGTGGCCGAGGCGCCCGAGATGCTCGGCCAGGCGCCCGCGATGCAGGACATGTTCCGCGCGATCGGCCGCCTGTCGCACTCGGCCGCGACCGTGCTGATCACCGGCGAATCGGGCACCGGCAAGGAGCTCGTCGCGCGTGCGCTGCACCGTCACAGCCCGCGTGCGAACGGGCCGTTCATCGCGCTGAACACCGCGGCGATTCCGAAGGACCTGCTCGAATCCGAGCTGTTCGGCCATGAGCGCGGCGCGTTCACCGGCGCGCAGACGACGCGGCAGGGCCGCTTCGAGCAGGCCGAGAACGGCACGCTGTTCCTCGACGAAATCGGCGACATGCCGTTCGACCTGCAGACGCGCCTGTTGCGCGTGCTGTCGGACGGGCAGTTCTATCGGGTCGGCGGCCACAACCCGCTGCGCGCGAACGTGCGCGTGATCGCCGCGACGCACCAGAATCTCGAATCGCGCGTGCGGCAGGGGTTGTTCCGCGAGGACCTTTACCACCGGCTCAACGTGATCCGGCTGCGCCTGCCGCCGCTGCGCGAACGCAGCGAGGACATCGCGCTGCTCACGCGCCACTTCCTGCAGAAGAGCGCGCGCGATCTCGGTGTCGAGCCGAAGCGCGTGTCCGACGAAGCGCTGGCTTATCTCACGTCGCTGGCGTTTCCCGGCAACGTGCGCCAGCTCGAGAACCTCGCGAACTGGCTGACCGTGATGGCGCCCGCGCAGACGGTCGAGATCAAGGACCTGCCGCCCGACCTCGTGCCGGCCGGTGCGCCGGTGGTCGCGACGGGCGACGGTGCGGATGCGCGCGGCAGCGGTGGCGAGACGGCGCTCGCGCAACCGGCGATCGGTGTCGCAGCGGGGGCGTCCGCGCCCGTCGGGGCGGCGCCGAACGGCGGTGCGCCGGCTGGCTATCCGGTCTGGGAGCATGGCTTGCGTACCGAGGTCGCACGGCTGTTGCGCGAGAACTCGGCCGACGTGATGGACGAACTCGCACGCCGCTTCGAGGCGGCCGTGATCCGTGAGGCGCTCGACTTCACGCGCGGCCGCAAGGTCGAGGCCGCGGAGCGGCTCGGCATCGGCCGCAACACGATCACGCGCAAGATCCAGGAACTCCATCTGGAGCCCTGAGCACGATTTGCGGCATGCGCGGGCGTCGCGCATGCCGCGATCGGACATAATCGCGGTTTGCACGCCGTTTGCCATTCCGCCGATCCTCAATGTCCGATTCCTTCCGCTGGCCCGCCGGGGCCGACCCGTTCCGTTTCCTCGAAGCGCTCGACAGCAAGCGCGCCCGCACGTGGGTCGACGAGCAGAATGCGCGCACGCGCGCCGCGCTGCGTGACGACGACGCGTATCGCGCGCTGACGGCGCGCCTCGCCAAAGCGTACCTGCCGCGCGAACGTCCGGTGATTCCGACCCGCTGGCGCGACTGGGCCTACGACCTGTGGCAGGACGATCTTCATCCGAAGGGGCTGTGGCGCCGCACGCGCTGGGACGACTGGCGCGCGGGAAAACCGGCGTGGGAAACGCTGCTCGACGTCGACGCGCTCGGTGCGGAGGAGGGCGAGTCGTGGGTGTTCGAGCAGGACGCGATCCTGTACCCGGACGGCGATCGCGCGCTGCTGTCGCTGTCGCCGGGCGGCGCCGATGCGGTCGTCGTGCGCGAATTCGATCTCGTCGAACGCCGTTTCGTCGACGGCGGCTTCACGATCGACGAGCCGGGACATCACACGGTCGGCTGGATCGATCGCGATACCGTCTACGTGAGCTGGGATCGCGGCGAAGCGCACGCAACCGCGGCCGGCTATCCGTATGAAGCGCGGCGCTGGGTGCGTGGCACCGCGCTCGCCGATGCGCCCGTCGTCTTCCGCGGCGAACCCGACGACATCAGCGCGGGTGCGGGATACGATCCGATCGACAACCGTCACGTCGCGTGGCGCAGCGTCGATTTCTTCGACGCACATGCGTACCGCTTGACGGAGACGGGCGAGTGGGTGCGCTACGACGTACCGACCCACGTCGAGGTCGGATTCTGGGAAGGCTGGCTCATGCTGGAGCCGCGCCTCGACTGGGATTGCGACGGCGTGCGCCATGCGGGCGGCTCGCTGCTCGCGATCCGCGAGCAGGCGTTTCTGGCCGGGTCGCGCGAACTCACGACGCTGTTCGCGCCGCAACCGTCGACGTCCGCATGCACGTGGACGCACACGCGCACGACGCTGATCGCGAGCTGGCTCGACGACGTGCACAATCGCACGATGCTGTGGCAGCCGAGCCAGGCCGACGACGGTACGTGGACGTGGGACGCGCAGCCGTTCGAGTGGCCGGGGCCGGGCGATGCGCAAATCGACGTCGAGCCCGTCGAGTCGACGCTGAACGACGAGATTTACGTGGACGTCGACACGTATCTCGATCCGCCCGAATGCTGGCTGGCCGATCTTGCGGATCGCGCGGACGATGCGCCGTCGCGCCGCGTGCTGCTCGACCGGCCGCCGGTGCAGTTCGACGCGGCCGGGCTCGTCGTGCGCCGCGCGAGCGCGCGTTCGCAAGACGGCACGATGGTGCCGTACACGCTGATCGGGCCGCGCGATGCGCTCGACGTGGCCGACGGCGCCGCGCGTGTCGCGCGGCCGTGCCTGCTGTCGGGCTATGGCGGCTTTGCGATTCCGAACCTGCCGGGCTACAGCGATGCGTTCGGTATCGGCTGGCTCGAGCGCGGCGGCGTGATGGCGTTCGCGCACATCCGCGGCGGCGGCGAGTTCGGGCCGCGCTGGCACGTCGATGCGCAGCGCGAACACCGCCAGCGCTCCTTCGACGATTTCATCGCGGTAGCCGAGGATCTGGCCGCGACCGGCGTGACGACCACCGCGCAGCTCGGCATCGAGGGGGGGAGCAACGGCGGGCTGCTGGTCGCCGCGTGCATGGTGCAGCGGCCGGCGCTGTTCGGCGCGGTGCTCTGCCGCGTGCCGCTGCTCGACATGCAGCGTTATCCGAAGCTGCACGCGGGCGCCGCTTGGCTCGACGAGTACGGCGATCCGGACGATCCGCACGAAGGGGCGGCGCTGGCCGCATATTCGCCGTATCACCGCGTGCGCGAAGGCGTCACGTATCCGCCGCTACTGCTGACGACGTCGACGCGCGACGACCGCGTGCATCCGGCGCACGCACGCAAGATGGCCGCGCGCATGCAGGCGCTCGGTCACGAACGGGTGTGGTACTGGGAGAACACCGACGGCGGCCACGGCAACGCCGACGATCTGGAACGCGCGGAGGCCGATGCGGCCGAATTCGGATTCCTGTGGGCCCATCTCGGGCCGGCGCCCGCGCGGCGCTGAACGCGCGCGGGCTGCCCGGGACATCAGCCGACGACCGCGACGACGGGCGTGTGGTCGGACGGCTGTTCCCACGTGCGCGGCGCGCGATCGACTTCGCACGACGTGCAGGTTGCCGCGAGCGCCGGCGATAGCAGCACGTGGTCGATGCGCAGCCCCGCGTTGCGGCGGAACGCCATCATCCGGTAGTCCCACCACGTGAAGGTCTTCTCCGGCTGTTCGAAGCGGCGGAACGCGTCGACGAAACCCAGCTCGATCAGTTGCGCGAAGTGGGCGCGCTCCTGCGGCGACACGAGGTTCTGGCCTTCCCATTTCGCCGGGTCGTGCACGTCGCGGTCTTCCGGCGCGATGTTGTAGTCGCCGAGCAGCGCGAGCTTCGGGTAGCGCTGCATCTCGGCGCTCAGCCACGCATGCAGTGCGTCGAGCCACTGCATCTTGTAGACGAACTTGTCGGAGTCGGGCGCCTGGCCGTTCGGGAAATAGGCGGACACGATGCGCACGCCTTCGACCGTCACGGCGATCACGCGCTGCTGCGGATCGTCGAAGCCGGGGATGTTGCGCACGACGTCCGATTCGTCGACGGCGAGCGTGTCGCGCACGAGGATCGCGACGCCGTTGTAGGTCCTCTGGCCCGTGAACCAGCTGCGGTAGCCGATGGCCTCGAGATCGGCGCGCGGATACTTCTCGTCCGGCAGCTTCAGTTCCTGCAGGCACAGCACGTCGGTTCCGCTGTGCGCGAGCCAGTCGAGCACATGCTGCTTGCGGACGTTGAGCGAGTTGACGTTCCAGGTGGCGATTTTCATGAACGGAGTGTGCGTGCGGGGTAAATGCGAAGGCCGCCATCTTACCGCGAGCACGCCGCGCGAACGCGCGCATCATGCGCGGCGGGAGAGGCGCCGCGCGCGGCCGTTTCGATGAACCGAGAAGAAATTGTGACAAAAGTGTTGACGTGAGTACTCCCTCACCCTATAATTTATTTCTCTGACGCGGGGTGGAGCAGTCTGGCAGCTCGTCGGGCTCATAACCCGAAGGTCGTAGGTTCAAATCCTACCCCCGCAACCAAGCACACCAGGCGATGTGCAGCGCAAGTGACCGATGCGCACTTCGTCTACGAAAAACCCGGCTTCGTGCCGGGTTTTTTGTTTTCCGGCGCCGAAACGCGATGCGGCATGCGCCGCATGCGCAGGCCCGTGCAGATCTGCCGGGCCCTTTCCGATCAGCGCGTGCCGTCGGGCGCCGTGTCCGGTTGCGTATCGGTATCGCGGCTGCGTGCGAAGTCGACCAAATCCTTCGGATATACCAGCCGATCGCGCAGGCTGCTGTCGTCGAGCGCCAGCAGATAGGCTGCCGCGGCCGCTTCGACGGCCCAATAGCCGAAATAGATCTTTCTGCCTTTACCCTTCACACCGACGTCGAGATGCCCGTCGTGCCACGTTGCGTCGTGCATCGCCGGATACCAGGTGTCGAGATAGGTGGCAATGTCGTCGATAGATTCCGCCTTCGTGTCGCGGTAAAAGCTGAAGACGAGCGGACGATACGGGACGTCGTGATACCACTGGTCGACATCGGCGCGGCCTTCGAGTTCGTACGCGAGCAGGTCTTCGTACAGCGTATCGCGGGCGCGATAGGCGGGATCGAACATCGCGACGATGCGCGGCAGCAGGTCGCGGCGATGCAGCAGGTAACAGAAACCGATCAGTTGCATCACGGTCTCGTAGTCTTCGATGCTGTCGAACCAGAGTGGCGGCTGGCGATCGTTTTCCTCGTGCGCGCGGCACGCGTCGGTGCAGCGCTCGTACGCGGCGATCACCGGTTCGAGCGCATCGCGCAGCAGCGTCAGGTCCATGCCGCTCGTGTACATGAGCAGGAAGCGCGGGTAGTAACCGGACACGAGATGGCGTGCGGTCAGCGCCTTCTGTTCGTTTTCGGTGCTGCCCACCGGCGAGATGTTTTCCGACCAGTACGCGACGCGCTCGTCCAGATACGGCTGCAGCCAGTCGAAATAGTCCTCGCTCAGGAATCGCTGGCGCCGCTTCGCACGAAACGCGTCGGAGCCGCTGGCGTCGCAGCGCAGGTCGTCGGCCAACAATCTGCCCGACGCGACGAAATCGTCGTAGGTCGTGTCGCGAGGCGGCTGCTGTCGCGAGAAGTACGCGTGAGACAAGCCGCCGAAGCCGAATCCCCAGACCCAGTCACCCGGCCCGTTGATCCCGAGCAGATGCCGTACGCCTCGCGCGTCGTTGGCTGCGATGCACGCCTGGATCTGCATCCAGGTCGCGTGGCAGGATTCGCGGGTGGTTGCGATGAAGTCGTCATCGTCGGACAGCCACGACAACTCGTCGAGATTGGCCGAAAAGCCCGCAGGCTCGCCGTTTTCCGTCAGGCGCGCCGCCTGCTCGCCGAGGTACCGGGCTGCGCCGTCGAGCTGACGTGCCAGCCACGGTGTCTCGCCGCGCCGCGCATGCTGTCCAAGGAAGGTGGAGAGCGTACCCAGCCGCGCCACGGCGGCGTCGGCATCGCTGGTCAGGTTGTCGGTGCCCGCATCGCCGAATACGCGCTGATCGGCGATCGCCGCGCCTCGGGTACCGTTGGCCAGCAGGATGCGCCACAGGGTCGGGAAGTGGTTGTTGGCCTCGGCGACCTGGGTCATGCGAGCGCCGTTGCCCGAGTTGCTCCGAAGGTACAGCCATGCGCGATTTCCCATGCGGCGAATCGTCCTGATCGGGTGAGGTAGGGTCGAGGTCGATATCCTAACAAGCTGTTCGGCGCGACGCGTTGCGAACGCTTGGCCGCATGCGTCGAGGTTCGTCCGCCGGCTGGTCGGGAGCGGATCGATCGGTGTATGCGGCTGGCCGCGGATTTCAGTGAAGCCGCCGTATCGGTGGCAGGTGCCGCGTGCGTGTCAGCGCGCCGCCCACTCGACGGCCGCCTTCGCATGCAGCGCGGTCGTATCGAATACCGGCAGCGGCGAGTCGTCCGCACCGATCAGCAGCGTGATTTCCGTGCAGCCGAGGATCACGGCCTGCGCACCGCGCGCGGCCAGTTCGTCGATGATCGATACATAGGTCGCGCGAGATTCCGGCGAGACGATGCCGTGGCACAGCTCGTCGTAGATGATCCGGTGCACGTCGTCGCGCCCGCGTTCGTCTGGCACCAGCACGTCGAGCCCGAACTTCTCGCGCAGCCGCTCCGCGTAGAACGGCAACTCCATCGTGTAGCGCGTGCCGAGCAGCGCGACGCGCTCGACGCCCGCGTCGCGCAATGCGTTGCCGGTCGGATCGGCGATGTGCAGGAACGGCACCGTCACCGCGGCTTCGATCGCGTCGTGCACGCGATGCATCGTATTCGTCGTCAGGACGACGAGATCGGCGCCGGCCGCTTCGAGTTGCCGCGCGGCGTCGGCCATCCGTTCGCCGAGCGCCGCCCAGTCGTGCGTGCGCTGCAGCGCTTCGATCTCCGCGAAATCCACCGTGACCAGCACGCTCTTCGCGTTGTGGTGTCCGCCGTGCAATGCCTTCGAGTGCCGGTTGATCATCCGGTAGTACTCTGCCGACGATTCCCAGCTCATGCCGCCGATCAGTCCGATCGTCTTCATCCGTCACCTTTGCGTTTCGTGTATCGCGGCAGACGAGTATAGGTGCCGCTGCGCGTGCCCGGCCGGTACGATCCGCGCAAACCGGGCCGGTACGGCGCAGTTGGTTGCGGACGGCCGGTTGCGGACGGCCGGTTGCGGACGGCCGGTGCGGACGGCCGGCCCCGGGCGTACGCGGCGGTTGAAACCGGCACTGTGTTTTTGTACAGTATCGACACCGTGAACCCGACCACCATCCCGCCTGCCGATCCGCACGCGTCGCCGCCCGGCGACGCGCCGCCGCGCATGCGCAAGATCATTCATTGCGACTGCGACTGCTTCTACGCGTCGGTCGAGATGCGCGACGACCCGTCGCTGCGCAACCGGCCGCTCGCCGTCGGCGGCCGGCCCGACCAGCGCGGCGTGATCGCGACCTGCAACTACGAGGCGCGGCGCTACGGCGTGCATTCGGCAATGTCGTCGGCGCTGGCGATGCGCAAGTGTCCGGACCTGCTGATCCTGCCGTCCGCGATGGACAAGTACCGCGCGGCGTCGCGGCAGATCATGGCGATCTATCGCGACTACACGCCGGACGTCGAGCCGCTGTCGCTCGACGAGGCGTACCTCGACGTCAGCGGGTCGGAGCGGTGCCAGGGCAGTGCCACGCTGATTGCGCGCGAGATCCGCCAGCGCGTGTTCGACACGGTCGGCGTCACCGTGTCGGCCGGCGTCGCGCCGAACAAGTTCATCGCGAAGATCGCGTCCGACTGGAACAAGCCTGACGGGCTGTTCGTCGTGCGGCCGAACGAGATCGACGCGTTCGTCGCGGCGCTGCCGGTGCGCAAGCTGCATGGCGTCGGCAAGGTGACGGCCACGCGGCTCGACCGGCTCGGCATCCAGACCTGCGCGCAGTTGCGCGACTGGCCGCTGATCGACCTGCACCGCGAATTCGGCGCGTTCGGGCGGCGGTTGTACGAACTGTCGCGCGGAATCGACGAGCGGCGCGTGCAAGCCGACCAGGAGCGCAAGTCGGTCAGCGTCGAGACGACCTACGTGACCGACCTGACGACGCTCGAGCAGTGCGCGGACGAAATCCGCCGCCTCGTCGTGCAGCTCGACGCGCGGATCGAACGGGCGGGCGCCGCGCGGTCGATTCGCAAGCTGTACGTGAAGATCCGCTTCGCCGATTTCCAGCGCACGACGGTCGAGTGCGTGGCCGATGCGACGAATGCGGACACGGCCGTCACGCTGCTCGCGAAGGGGCTGCAACGGCGTGCACAGGCGGTGCGGCTGCTCGGCGTCGGCGTGCGCATCGACGAAGATACCGCCGAGCGCCACGGACAGTTCTCGCTGTTCGACGACGCGTCGCCGGCACCATGAAAAAAGCACCGCCGAAGCGGTGCTTTGTTTCCATGCAGCAGAAAGGGCCAGGCGGCGCGCTTAGTGCGCGGGCGCGGCCATCCCGTTGTGGCGCAGCAGTGCATCGATCTGCGGCTCGCGGCCGCGGAATGCCTTGAACGAATCCATCGCCGGGCGGCTGCCGCCGACCTCGAGGATTTCGCGGCGATAGCGCGTGCCGGTCGCCGCATCGAGCACGCTGCCGCTTGCGGCAGCCGCTTCCTCGAACGCCGCATACGCGTCGGCCGACAGCACCTCGGCCCACTTGTAGCTGTAATAGCCGGCCGCGTAACCGCCCGCGAAGATGTGGCTGAACGTGTTTGGCCAGCGCGAGAAGGGGGCCTGCGGGATCACGTGATAGCGCTCGTTGATCTCGCGCGCGAATTCGGTCACGCCGGTGGCGCCCGCCGGGTCGAAGTCGACGTGCAGCAGCATGTCGAACATCGAGAACACGATCTGGCGCAGCGTGCCGAGCCCGCTCTGGAAGTTCTTCGCCGCGATCATCTTGTCGAACAGCTCGCGCGGCAGCGTGGCGCCCGTGTCGACGTGCGACGACATCGACGACAGCACGTCCCATTCCCAGCAGAAGTTTTCCATGAACTGCGACGGCAGCTCGACGGCATCCCATTCGACGCCGTTGATGCCCGACACGCCGAGCTCGTCGACCCGCGTGAGCATGTGGTGCAGCCCGTGGCCGAATTCATGGAACAGCGTGATGACTTCGTCGTGCGTGAAGCACGCGGGCTTGCCGCCGACCGGCGCCGAGAAGTTGCAGGTGAGATACGCGACCGGCGTCTGCACGGAGCTGCCGCGCTTCGCGCGCGAACGCGCGTCGTCCATCCATGCGCCGCCGCGCTTGCCTTCGCGTGCGTACAGGTCGAGATAGAACTGCGCGACGAGCGAGCCGTCGCGGTTCTCGACGCGGAAGAAACGCACGTCCTTGTGCCACACCGGCGCGTCGTCCGGCTTGATCTGCACGCCGAACAGCGTCTCGGTGACGGTGAACAGGCCCTTCAGCGCGGCCGGCTCCGGGAAGTACTGCTTGACCTCGTTTTCCGAGAACGCGTAGCGCTGCTGGCGCAGCTTTTCGGCCGCGAATGCGACGTCCCACGGCGCGAGTTCGGCGAGGCCGAGTTCCTTCGCGGCGAACGTGCGCAGCTCGTCCCAGTCCTTGTCCGCGTGCGGGCGCGCGCGTGTCGCGAGATCCTCGAGGAACGCGATCACCTGCTGCGGCGATTCGGCCATCTTCGGCGCGAGCGACACTTCGGCGAAGTTGCGGAAGCCGAGCATCAGCGCCTCTTCGCGGCGCAGCTTCAGCGCATCGGCGACGATTGCCGTGTTGTCCCATTCGGCCTTGCCGTCGCCGTACTGCGGCCCGAGTTCCGATGCGCGCGTCGCATAGGCGCGGTAGAGCGTCTCGCGCAGTGTGCGGTTGTCGGCGTATTGCAGCACCGGGAAGTACGACGGGAAATGCAGCGTGAATTTCCAGCCTTCCTTGGCATCCTTTTGCGCGGCTTCGCGGGCGGCCTCGATCGCGTCGCCGGGCAGGCCGGCCAGATCGGCCTCGTCCTGCACGAAATACGCGTACGCGTTGGTCGCGTCGAGCACGTGATCGGAGAATGCCTTCGACAGCGCGGCCTGCTGTTCCTGCAGTTCGGCGAAGCGCGGCTTCTGGTCTTCGGGCAGCTCGGCGCCCGACAGGCGGAAATCGCGCAGCGCGTTGTCGAGGATCTTCTTGCGTTCGGTGGACAGCGTTGCGTATTCGGCGCTTGCGGCGATCGCCTTGTACTTCTCGTACAGCGCGAGGTTCTGGCCGACGCTCGACCAGAATTCGGTCACGCGCGGCAGGTTCTCGCCATAGGCGGCCCGCAGTTCGGGCGTATCGGCGACCGCGTTCAGGTGGCCGACGATGCCCCACGCGCGACCGAGCGGCTCCGTCGCGCGCTCGACCGTCTCGACGACTGCAGCCCAGGTTGCCGGCGTCGCGGCTGCGCTTGCCGTCTCGACCGCACGGTTGGCGTCATCGAGCAGCGTGTCGAGCGCGGGCGTCACGTGTTCCGGGCGGATCTCGCCGAAGCGGGGCAGGCCCGAGAAATCGAGCAGCGGGTTGGTGTTGGCGCTGGCGGACATAAGACTCCCTGTCTGTTGCCGGATGAACCGGAGTGAAAAGGGTAGGGCGCGCAAGGCAACGCGGCGCCCGATATCGACATTATTGGGGCGCATCGCGCGCTTTCCAATCGTTAGTTTCTAACGACGCGATTGGTGCGGGGTCGAATGGGGGAGAAGCGTCGGGTGGCGCGGCCGACAGGATGCGGCCGGTGAGGCGCCGGCGCGCGGAACCGCGCGCCGGCTAAATGGGGCAGGCGCTCAGGCGGCCGCGTCGGCGGCGCGCTCGGCGGCTTCGATCGTGTTGATCAGCAGCATCGTGATGGTCATCGGGCCGACACCACCCGGCACCGGCGTGATGTGGCCGGCCACTTCCTTCACACCGGCGAAGTCGACGTCGCCGCACAGCTTGCCGGCGTCGTCGCGGTTCATGCCGACGTCGATCACCGTCGCGCCGGGCTTCACCATGTCGGCGGTCAGGATGTTGCGCTTGCCGACCGCGGCGACCACGATGTCGGCCTGCCGCGTGTGCGCGGCGAGGTCGCGCGTCTTGCTGTGGCAGATCGTCACGGTCGCGCCGGCGTCGAGCAGCATCATCGCCATCGGCTTGCCGACGATGTTCGAGCGACCGATCACGACCGCGTTCGCGCCCTGCAGCGGGATGTCGTGCGCCTCGAACATCTTCATCACGCCGTACGGCGTGCACGGGCGGAACAGCGGCTTGCCGGTCATCAGCGCGCCGGCGTTCGCGACGTGGAAGCCGTCGACGTCTTTCTCCGGCGCGATCGCCTCGAGCACCTTGTGGCTGTCGATGTGCTTGGGCAGCGGCAGTTGCACGAGGATGCCGTGGATCTTCGGATCGCGGTTCAGCGCGTCGATGCGCGCGAGCAGGTCGGCTTCCGACAGCGTGTCCGGGTACGCATCCTTCAGCGAAAAGAAGCCGTTGTCCTCGCACGCCTTGATCTTGTTGCGCACGTAGACTTCGCTCGCCGGGTTGGCGCCGACGAGGATCACCGCGAGACCGGGCTGGTGGCCGCGTGCGGTCAGGGCGGCGGCGCGTTCGGCGGCCTGTGCGCGCAGGGTCTTCGAAAGGGCGTTGCCGTCGATGAGGAGGGCTGTCATGGTGGTGGTCCTGCCGGGAAGTTGGAATGCGGTCGTGCGGCGCCCGAAGCGTCGCAGCAAAGCACGCGATTATACCGTTCGCCTGCCGCCGTCCGACAACGAATAAGCAGGAAGCGTCATGGCCGCGGCGCTCACGCGCCGGGAGAAAGGCCGCCGCCGCGCGAGTGGGCCGCATCGCGCGGGGCGGCCAGGACTGGCTGCGGGCCGGGCGGACAGCGCTGCCGCGGCCCGGCGCTCGCTCAGGCCTGCTTCTTCGACAGCGCGAGGCGCAGCAGGTCGGCCACCGTGTTGACGTTGAGCTTTTCCATGATGTTCGCGCGGTGCGCTTCGACCGTCTTGATGCTGATGCCGAGATCGTCGGCGATCTGCTTGTTCAGACGGCCTGCGATGATCCGTTCGAGCACCTGCTGCTCGCGCGCGGTCAGCTTCGACAGGCGTTCGCTCGCGGCACGCTGTTCCTGGACGCTCTTGCTTTCGCTTCGGGCCTTGTCGAGCATCCGCTCGACGAGCTTGCGCAGCTCCGCTTCGTCGAACGGTTTCTCGATAAAGTCCATCGCACCCTTTTTCATCGTCGAGACGGCCATCGGCACGTCGCCGTGACCCGTGACGAAGATGATCGGCAGCGCGGCATTGTCGGCAATCAGGCGCTCCTGCAGTTCGAGGCCGCTCATGCCCGACATCCGGACGTCGAGGATCAGGCACGCGATCTGGCCGGCCTGCTGGGCAGGCTGGTAGGCATCGAGGAACTGCTCGGCGCTCGAGAAGCATTGCACGCGATAGCCGTTCGCCTCCAGCAGCCAGCGCAGCGAGTCCCGTACGGCCTCGTCGTCGTCGACGACAAAGACGGTTTCCTGAGTGGTGGTGACAGGGCTATTCATAGTTCTCCCGTAACGGTATGTGATGCCGATGCCTCGCGCCCCCCTTGGCCGAGATCAGCGGGTTCCCCAATGGGCAGGCTGCAGTGGAACGTTGCGCCGGATATGCGGCCATCCGGCTCGACGTTGTTGACCACCCACAGACGCCCCCGATGCGATTCGATGATCGAACGGCAGATATTCAGCCCCATGCCCATGCCGTCGGACTTGGTGCTGTAAAACGGTTCAAACAGGCGCTCGGCGCTCGCTTCGTCGACGCCCGGGCCCTGGTCGATCACGCGGATGTCGACGAAGCCCGCGTCGATGTCGGCGACGACGCGGATCACGCCGTCCACCGACGCCGGCTTCACGTCGGCCATTGCCTCGGCCGCGTTCTTCATCAGGTTCACGAGCACCTGCTCGATCAGCACGGGGTCGACATAAATAATAGGCATTCTTGCGAGGATTTCCGTGACGATCCGGATCCTGCGCTTCCTGGCCTCGATTTCGGCGAGCCCGACCGCGTCGGCGACGATGTCCGCGACCCGCGCCGGCTGGCGCTTCGGCTCGCTGCGCTTCACGAATTCGCGGATCCGCTTGACGATCATCCCCGCGCGCAGCGCCTGCTGCGCGGTCTTTTCCAGCGCGGGCTGCAGCGTCTCCGGCGTGCCGCGGCCGCTCTTCACGAGCGCGAGCGTGCCCGAGCAGTAGTTGTTGATCGCGGCGAGCGGCTGGTTCAATTCGTGAGCAATCGACGACGCCATTTCACCCATCGTCATCAATCGGCTCGTGAACTGCAGCTTCTCTTCCTGCTGGTGCGCGAGTTCCTGTGCCTTCTTGCGGGTCGTGATGTCGGTCGCGATCTGCATCTGCGCGAGGTGGCCGTCCACCCACTGGATGTACTGCCGGCGTACCTCGAACCACTTCTGGATGCTCTCGACGTACACCTCCTGCGCATCGGCGGTGCTGCTCGTCAGCGCGGCGGCCGGCAGGCCCGCGAACGCGTCGACCATGTCGATCGAGTCGGACGATGCCTGCGCGCGGTCGAAGCCGCCGCCCGACAGCTCGAGATGGCCGTCCGGACGAATGCCGAACAGGTGGCGGTAGTAGCGGTTCGCGAACAGCAGCTCGGCTTCGTCGGCGGCCAGCACCGACACCGCGGCGTCGAGGCTTTCGAGCACCGTCGTGAAGCGCTCGTGCGCGGCCGCGAGTTCCTCGCGCGCACGTTTCGGCTCGGTGATGTCGGTCATCGACGACATCCAGCCGGTCTGGCGGCCCGAGCTGTCGATCAGCGGCGACACGTACAGGCGCGCATGGAACAGCGTGCCGTTCTTGCGCCGCACGCGCAGCTCGAAGCCCGAGCTCGGCGCCTTGCCGCGCAGCGTCATGTCGAGCTGGCGCTGCATTTCCGGGTACGCGTCGCGCGGCCAGTACGGGAACGGCGCGACCTTGCCGACGAGATCGGTTTCGTCCCAGCCCGTCATCCGGCAGAACGCGGGGTTCACGTGCGTGATGCGGCCGTGCATGTCGAGCACGCGCATGCCGATCAGCACCGAGTTCTCCATCGCGCGGCGGAAGAACGCTTCCGCGTACAGCGCCTGCTGCGCCTCGAAGCGCTGGCGCGTGTGTTTCCACAGGCTCCAGAGGCTCCACAGCACAAAGCACGACAGGCCTGCGACGAGCCATACGAGCGTGTTGTTGGTCAGGTTCGTGAGCTGCGGGAATGCGTACACGCGCACGGTCAGCCCCTGGCCGGGCGGATCGAGCGGCAGGTCGTAGTGCGAGTCGCGCGGCAGGCGCGGGCGCGTCGACGTGGACGACAGCTCGCGGTTGTTCGCGTCGGTGATCGAGATCTTGTACTTCGACGACAACTCCTGCGGGATGTCGTGCTTCAGGATGCCTTCGACCGAGAACACCGCGGCGATCGAGCCGAGGTACTCGCGGTCGCCGCGCATCACGGGTGTCTGCAGCGTGATGAAGCCGTTGCCGAAGTCGTCGTAGATCAGCGGCGAATACGCCTGGCGGCGCGTGCTGCGCGCCTCGTCGTACGCACCGCGCACGGCGTCCTGCATCTGCGCTTCGCCGGGCTTCGCGAGCCGCTGGCCGAGCAGCGGCGGATGCACGGTCGGCCAGCGCTGCACGCCGGGCGACGTGTACCAGTTCAGGTAGAGGATTTCCGGATGCGTTTGCATCACGTCCGCGACCGCCATCTGGAACGCGTTCTGGTCGAGGCGGCCGGAGGCGAGATCGCGCGACAGCGCCTGGAGTTGTTCCTGCGCGCCCGTCATCGACAGGCGGATCTGCTGCTGCGCCCACGCGACGTTACGGAAGAGGGTGTCTTCCTGCTGCTGCTGTTCGCGGCGATTGAGGCTCCACAGGATGAGGCTCATCACCACCAGGAACACCAGGATCGACAGCAGGGGCGTCAGCAAATAGGAATTGGACCACCACGGTCCGTGGTGCCAACGGGACGGCTGCGACTCCGCCGGCGGGCCCGACGGTCGCGCCGAGCGTGCGAAAAGCCGATCGGTCAACATGGCAGGATTGTAGCGCAGCGCAATACATGGAAAACCTATACCGGATATGTTGAACGGAAACGGATTTGTTCAGCCTCGACTCGCCGGAGAGCCCCGAAATATGGGTGCAGCGCAGCAATATTTCATATTGCGAGAAAAGATCTCACGATTCGAAAATTTTGTTGCGCAGGCCCGCGCACGCTCATTACAATCCGTCGGAGCTTGCCCGCAGCCGGTCGCGTCGCGTCGTCTGCACGAGAGCGATCCTCACATTCCAGGACCCAGGAGACGAGAATGTCCGCTGTACCGAACGAAGTGATGAAATATGTCGCCGCCGAACATGACGACGACCCGCAGGAAACCGTTGAATGGCTCGAGTCGCTCGACGGCGTGATCTCCTCCGTGGGCACTGGCCGCGCGCACTACCTGATCGAAAAGCAGATCGAATTCGCCCGCATGCACGGCGAACACCTGCCGTTTTCCGCGAATACCCCGTACATCAACACGATTCCGGTCGAAGCCCAGGCGAAGATTCCGGGTGACCAGGACCTCGAGCACCGCATCCGTTCGTACACGCGCTGGAACGCGCTGGCGATGGTGCTGCGCGCAGGCAAGGACACGAACGTCGGCGGCCACATCGCGTCGTTCGCGTCGGCCGCAACGCTCTATGACGTCGGCTACAACCACTTCTGGCACGCAGCGTCCGACCAGCATGGCGGCGATCTCGTGTTCGTGCAGGGCCACTCGTCGCCGGGCGTCTACTCGCGCGCGTTCCTGCTCGGCCGCCTGAAGGAAGAGCAGCTCGACAACTTCCGCCAGGAAGTCGACGGCAACGGCATTTCGTCGTACCCGCACCCGTGGCTGATGCCGGACTTCTGGCAGTTCCCGACCGTGTCGATGGGTCTCGGCCCGATCATGGCGATCTACCAGGCCCGCTTCATGAAGTACCTGGAAGCGCGCGGCATCACGAAGACCGAAGGCCGCAAGGTGTGGGCATTCCTCGGCGACGGCGAGACGGACGAGCCGGAATCGCTCGGCGCGATCGGGATGGCGAGCCGCGAGAAGCTCGACAACCTCGTGTTCGTGATCAACTGCAACCTGCAGCGTCTCGACGGCCCGGTGCGCGGTAACGGCAAGATCATCCAGGAACTCGAATCGGAGTTCCGCGGTGCCGGCTGGAACGTGATCAAGGTCATCTGGGGCAGCCGCTGGGATGCGCTGTTCGCGCGCGACAAGTCGGGCGCGCTGATGCGCCGCATGATGGAAGTCGTCGACGGCGAGTACCAGACGTACAAGTCGGAATCCGGCGCGTTCGTGCGCGAGCACTTCTTCAACACGCCTGAGCTGAAGGCGCTCGTCGCCGACTGGTCGGACGACGACATCTGGGCGCTGAACCGCGGCGGCCACGATCCGCACAAGATCTACGCGGCATTCCACGAAGCCACGAACACGAAGGGCGCGCCGACCGTCATCCTCGCGAAGACCATCAAGGGCTACGGGATGGGCGAGTCGGGCCAGGCGATGAACATCACGCACCAGCAGAAGAAGCTGCCGGTCGAGCAACTGAAGAAGTTCCGTGACCAGTTCCGCTTGCCGATCACCGACGAGCAGATCGCCGACGTGCCGTACCTGAAGTTCGAGGAAGGTTCGAAGGAACTCGAATACATGCGCAAGCAGCGCATGGACCTCGGCGGCTACCTGCCGCACCGCCGCGAGAAGGCGACGTCGCTGCCGGTGCCGGCGCTCGACGCGTTCGAGCCGCTGCTGAAGGGCACGGGCGAAGGCCGCGAGATCTCGACGACGATGGCGTTCGTGCGGATCCTGAACATCCTGCTGAAGGACAAGGCGCTCGGCAAGCGCGTCGTGCCGATCGTCCCGGACGAATCGCGTACGTTCGGCATGGAAGGCCTGTTCCGCCAGATCGGTATCTGGAACCAGGAAGGCCAGAAGTACGTGCCGGAAGATTCCGACCAGCTGATGTTCTACAAGGAATCGCAGACCGGCCAGATCCTGCAGGAAGGCATCAACGAAGCGGGCGGCATGTGCGACTGGATCGCTGCGGCGACGTCGTACTCGACGCACGGCGAGATCATGGTGCCGTTCTACATCTTCTACTCGATGTTCGGCTTCCAGCGGATCGGCGACCTGGCATGGGCCGCGGGCGACATGCGTTCGCGCGGCTTCCTGCTCGGCGGTACTGCGGGCCGCACGACGCTGAACGGCGAAGGCCTGCAGCACGAAGACGGTCACTCGCTCCTGTGGGCGGCATCGGTGCCGAACTGCGTGAGCTACGACCCGACCTTCGGCTACGAGCTCGCCGTGATCGTCCAGGACGGCCTGCGCCGGATGGTGGCGGACCAGGAAGACGTGTACTACTACATCACGGTGATGAACGAGAACTACGAGCACCCGGCGATTCCGCAGGGCGAGCACGTGGCGGCCGACATCATCAAGGGCATGTACGCGTTCAAGAAGGCCGACGCCGACAAGAATGCGCCGCGCGTCCAACTGCTCGGCGCGGGCACGATCTTCAACGAAGTGATCGCCGCCGCCGACCTGCTGAAGAACGACTGGGGCGTCGCCGCCGACCTGTGGAGCGTGCCGAGCTTCACCGAGCTGGCGCGTGAAGGCCACCAGGTCGAACGCTGGAACCTGCTCCATCCGACCGAAGAGCGTCGCCTGTCGCACGTGCAGAAGTGCCTGAAGGACACGCAGGGCCCGGTCATCGCGTCGACCGACTACGTCCGCGCGCTGGTCGACCAGATCCGCGGCCAGATCGATCGCCGCTTCGTCGTGCTGGGCACGGACGGCTTCGGCCGCTCGGATACCCGCGAGAAGCTGCGTCACTTCTTCGAAGTCGACCGTCACTGGGTCACCGTCGCCGCGCTCAACGCGCTGGCCGACGAGGGCACGATCGAGCGCAAGGTGGTCGCGGACGCGATCGCCAAGTACAACCTCGATCCGTCGAAGCCCAACCCGATGACCGTTTAACGCACACGCCGTGTGATGCCGCGCGCCGCCTCCGCGAGAGGCGTGCGCGGCCATGGAGACAGAAACAGATGAGTCAAGCGATCGAAGTGAAGGTGCCGGATATCGGCGATTACAAGGACGTGCCGGTGATCGAGATCGGCGTGAAGGTCGGCGATACCGTCGAACCGGAGCAGTCGCTCGTCACGCTCGAATCGGACAAGGCAACGATGGACGTGCCGAGCCCGGTCGGCGGCGTCGTGAAGGAAATCAAGGTCAAGGTGGGTGATTCCGTGTCGGAAGGCTCGTTGATCATCCTGCTCGAAGGCGGTGCCGCGGCGCAGGCGAACGGCGCGGCCGCGCCCGCTGCTGCTCCGGCTCCGGCGGCAGCGCCCGCTGCTGCAGCACCGGCGGCCGCCCCGGCAGCAGCCGGCGGTACGCTCGAAGTGAAGGTCCCCGACATCGGCGACTACAAGGATGTGCCGGTGATCGAGATCGGCGTGAAGGTTGGCGATACCGTCGAGAAGGAGCAGTCGCTCGTCACGCTCGAATCGGACAAGGCAACGATGGACGTGCCGAGCCCGGCTGCCGGCGTCGTGAAGGACATCAAGGTCAAGGTGGGCGATTCGGTGTCGGAAGGCACGCTGATCGTGCTGCTCGAAGCCGCCGGCGCAGCCGCCGCCGCACCGCAGGCGAGCGCACCGGCTCCGGCCGCTGCT
>NZ_VWWH01000086.1:0-31197 GCF_011753045.1 Burkholderia sp. Ap-955 | reverse complement strand
CCGGCCCGGCGCGCGCGAGCGTACTCGTGTCGGCCGGCGTGCACGGCGACGAGACGGCGCCGATCGAGCTGCTGTCGATGCTCGTGCGCGATCTCGCCTCGGGCGCGCTGCCGCTCGCGTGCCGGCTGCTCGTCGTGCTCGGCAACGTGCCGGCGATGCGCGCCGGCGAACGCTATCTCGACGACGACCTGAACCGCCTGTTCAGCGGCCGTCACGCGCAGGTGCCCGACAGCCGCGAAGCACCGCGCGCCGCGCAGCTCGAAGCGGCCGCCGCTGCATTCTTCGCGGCCGCGCCGGCCGGCGCCGCGCGCTGGCACATCGACATGCACACGGCGATCCGTGCATCGGTGTTCGAGCAGTTCGCGCTGCTGCCGCACACGGGCATGCCGCCGACGCGCACGATGTTCGAATGGCTCGGCGACGCGCGGATCGCGGCCGTGCTGCTGCATACCGCGAAGGGCAACACGTACTCGCATTTCACGGCCGAGCACTGCGGCGCGCTCGCGTGCACGCTGGAACTCGGCAAGGTGCGTCCGTTCGGCCAGAACGACCTGGCGCGCTTCGCGCCGGCCGACCGCGCGGTGCGCAAGCTCGTGTCGGGCGCCGCTCGTGAGGTGGACGTTCCGTTGCCGCGCGTCTTCACGGTGATCGACCAGATCACGAAGCAGAGCGATGCGCTCGAGCTGTTCGTCGCCGCCGACGTCGCGAACTTCACCGCGTTCGCACGTGGCACGGTGCTCGCGCAGGACGGCGACTACCGTTACACGGTGACGCACGACGAGGAGCGCATCGTGTTCCCGAATCCGTCGGTGAAGCCCGGTTTGCGCGCGGGCCTGCTCGTCGTCGACACGACCCGCGAGACGATCGCCGCGCTCGTCTGACGGTAACCGGTTGCGCGTGGCCGCGGCGACCCGCGGCCCGCGCATCGCCCGGCGACCATTCCTATTTCGAGATAACGCTCGCACGCCGCGCGGAAGGCCCGCGGGTCGCGCTTGCGTATTTGCGACATCGTCTTGCAAGTTCGACGGGTAGCCGGGCTGACGTCGGCGCCCGCAGCGCAGCATCGCGTGCCGGCGGCTGCTTTGCCATATCGGGCCGCGCGGATTGGTACAATCGCGGCCTTGCGGCTGTTGCGCCGCATCACGGCGCGGCGGCGGCATTGCCGTAGTCATCCGACCCTGCAATGATGCATGCGCCCGTAGTTCCGGAACATTCGAGTATCGAGGAGAACACCTGATGAAGTTGGATTGGCGTAAAGTGGCCGCGCACGCGGTGGTGGCGGCATCGGCCGTGGCGGCAGGCAGCGCGATGGCGGCGGATCTGAAAGAGATCCGTTTCGGCGTCGAAGCCTCGTACGCGCCGTTCGAATACAAGACGCCCGACGGCAAGCTGACCGGCTTCGACATCGACATCGGCAACGCGGTGTGCGCGAAGCTGAAGACGAAGTGCGTGTGGGTCGAGAACGACTTCGACGGCCTGATCCCGGCGCTGCAAGCGCGCAAGTTCGACGCGATCAACTCGGACATGACGATCACCGACCAGCGCAAGCACGCGATCGCGTTCACCGACGCGATCTACACGATCCCGAACCAGCTGATCGCGAAGCAGGGCAGCGGCCTGCTGCCGACCCCGCAATCGCTGAAGGGCAAGCGCGTGGGCGTGCTGCAGGGCACGATCCAGGAAGCGTACGCGAAGAAGAAGTGGGCGCCGGCCGGCGTCGAAGTCGTGCCGTACCAGACGCAGGACCTGGCCTATGCCGACCTGAAGTCGGGCCGTCTCGACGCGACGTTCCAGGACGCGGAAGCCGGTTCGAAGGGCTTCCTGACGAAGCCGCAAGGCCAGGGCTTCGCGTTCGCGGGCGGTACCGTGAGCGACGCCGAGATCCTCGGCTCGGGCGTCGGCTTCGGCTTGCGCAAGAACGACGCGGCGCTGAAGACCGCGCTCGATCAGGCGCTGAAGGAACTGAAGGCCGACGGCACGATCGACAACCTCGCGAAGAAGTACTTCAGCGTGCCCGTGACGCTCAAGTAAGCGTTGCGTTCGATCGCACGATGCAAGCAAACCGGCCGCTGATGCGGCCGGTTTGTTTTTGGGAGCGGGAAATGACGGGAAATGACGGGAAACGGCGCGGCAGCGACCGGCGGCCGCGTCAGGCCGGAAAGAACCGGCCCAGTTCGCGCGCCAGCTCGTTGAGTACGGCCATCTCCTGCTGCGTGATCTTGCGCGCGGGCTGCGCGCCGGCCCAGTCGCCGTACAGCAACGCGACGGTCGTCGTGCCGACGCGCACCGGCAGCAGCACGAACGCGCGCGTGTCGTCGAATGCGTCGAGATACCACGCGGGCAGGCGCTTCATCATCTTCGGCTCCTGCGCCTGCTCGATGAAGATGCCGACCGAGTTCGAGATGGCGAGATGAAACACGTCCGGCTCGAAGCGCTCGTCGAAGCGCAGCCGGTCGAGCGTCGTATCGACGCCGGGGCCGAAGCCGAGGCGTGCGGCGAACATGCCGTCGTCGTGGCGCACGAACATCACGGTGCGCGTGAACGCAAGGCCGGCCAGCAGGCTTTCCGACGCGAGCGCGAGCACCGGCGTCAGCACGTGCTCGGACGGCAGCGCACGCAGGTCCGCGAGACCGGCCTCGAGGCACGCCTCGGGCTCGGCCTGTGCGCGCGCGATCGCATCGGCGTTCGCGCGCAGCTCGACGATCTCGCGCATCACCGTATCGCTCGCTTCCTCGCGCGCGAGCCGCTCGGCGATCTCGACGAGCACGTCGGATTCCATGTCGAGTTCCGCGCCGTAGTGCTGCGCGAGCGCCGCGATGCGCGCATCGCGCTGCGGGCTCGCGGGCATCACGAGCGCACCCGCGACGTCGGTCGAGCAGCGGCTGATCGTGCGCAGCCAGCGGACGCGGTCGGCCGGGCCGTCATCGCTCGCATGGCCCGTATCGTGATCGTCATCCTCGTTGCCGAACGCATCGGCATGGACCACGTGGTCGTGATCGGCCATCCCCGCGCGGATCACGTCGGGCAGGCGCCAGCGCGCGGCCGCCTCGAGCCCGATCTCGTCGAAGCCGACGCCGAGCACATCGACGCAGGCGGCCGCTTCGTCGCCGTTCAGCTCGGCCGCGCGACGGCGGATCCGGTCCCATTCGCTGTCGAGATAGCAGACCACCAGCAGCTTGCCGACCTGGCGCATCAGCGTGCAGACGACGGCTTCCTCGCCCGAGCGCAGCTCGGCGCGCTCGGTGAGCTTGCGCGCGACGCAGCCGGACAGCAGCGCGCGGTTCAGCTCCAGCTTCGCGTCGATGCGCCGCGGCGTGCTCTGATGGAAATGGTCGACGAGCTTGAGCCCGACAACCAGGTGGCCGACGGCGTCCATGCCGAGCACCATCAGTGCGCGGGTCACGGTCGTGATGTTGCCGCCGAACGCCATGTACATCGCGGAGTTCGCGAGCCGCAGCACTTTCTGCGTGAGCGCGAAGTCCGACAGCACGACGCGCACGAGCGCGGTGAAGTCGAGGTCGTCGTTCTTCATCGCGGCCATCGTCGCGCGCAGCGATTCCGACAGCAGCGGGAAATCGCCCCGTTCGTTCATCCGGGCCCACAGCTTGTCGAGCAATGCGGTGCGGGGCAGGTGTTCGGTGATTGACATACGGATCTGTCCGGTTCGCCGCGCGCGTCAGGCGGCGGCGTGCAGGTGCAGCTGCTGCGCCTCGAAGCGCCGCGCGAGCTCCTCGGACGGCAGCGCCTGGCAGACGAGCCAGCCCTGGATATGGTTGCAGCCCATCTCCGTCAGCAATTCGCGCTGCGCCTCGGTCTCGACGCCTTCCGCGACGAGCTCGAGATCGAGCGTCTGCGCGAGGCCGACCACCGCCGACACGATCGCGCGGTCATTGCGCGAGGTCAGCAGGTTCTCGACGAAACTGCGGTCGATCTTCAGCTTCGCAAGGGGGAAGCGCTGCAGGTACGCGAGGCTCGAATAGCCGGTGCCGAAATCGTCGATCGCGAAACGGATGCCGAGATCGGTCAGCTCCTCGAGCAGCCCCTTCGCCTGCGCGGGATCGTGCATCAGCAGGCTTTCGGTGATCTCGAGCACGATGCGGCGCGGGTCGATGCCCGTCAGCGCGATCGCCTCGCGCACGCTCTGCGTGAAGCGCGGGTCGCGGAACTGCTGCGGCGACACGTTGACCGCCACGTACTGCAGCGCGAGCCCCTGGCGATCCCAGGCGACGAGCTGCATGCACGCGGCCTTGAGCACCCAGTTGCCGAGATAGTTGATCAGGCCGATCGATTCGGCGAGCGGAATGAAGGTCGCCGGCGGCACGAGGCCGTGCACCGGATGGCGCCAGCGGATCAGCGCCTCGACCCCGACCACCGCGCCCGACTGGCTGCGCGTGATCGGCTGGAAATGGAGCGAAAACTCGCCGTTGCGCACGCCGTCGTACAGGTCGGCCTCGAGCTTCAGCCGTTCGGCGTCGGCCGGATCGTCGACGGGGGCGTGGAACGCGAGCGCATTGCCGCCCGACGCCTTCGCCTGCGCGAGCGCGTGGTCGGCGCGGCGCAGCAGCGGGCTGTGGTGCTGCGCGCGATGCGGCGCCGAGCGCTCGTCAGGGTAGAGCGCGATGCCGATGCTCGCGGACAGGTGCACGGTCTGCCCCTGGTACACGTAGGGCTCGCGCACCGCGGCCTGCAGCCGGCGTGCGAGTGCGTCCGCCGCATCGCTCGCCTGCGCGCGGTTCGGTGCGCCGAGCACGACCGCGAACTTGTCGCTCGCGACGCGCGCGAGCTGCTCGTTCGGCGTGACGAGCGCCTTCAGCCGCTGCGCGGTCTCGCGCAGCAGCGTGTCGCCCGCGTCGTAGCCGAGCGCGCGGTTGATCCGCTGGTAGTCGTCGAGGTCGAGCAGCAGCAGCGCCGCGCAGGTGTCGTCCCCGTCGGCGGCCTGCTGCGCGCGGATCAACGCGGGCACGAGCGCGGACAGGTTGTCGAGCCCCGTCATCGGGTCGTGGTGCATTTCGTAAGTCAGGCGCGCCTCGAGCGCGCGCCACGACGACACGTCGAACGCCGCGATCGCGAACCCGTCGACCCCGTGGTGACGGCTCTTGAACGCGCGGATCTCGACGTCCAGCGGGTAGGTGAGCGACTTGACGATGCACATCGTCGCCTTCTCGACCTGGCCGGAACGCGCGGCGCGGGCGAGCAGGTCTTCGAGCGCCGCGGTATCCTGTTCGGCGATCAGGTCGCGCAGCGTCAGCGTGTGCAGGTAGTCGCGGTGGTAGCCGATGAAGCGCAGGCTCGCATCGGACACGTACAGAAAGCGCAGCTCGCGATCGACATGGGCGAGGAAATCCACCGTGCCGACCGTCTGTTCCAGCCAGTTGCGCACGGAGTCGTCGCGTCGCGGCGCAACGGCGCGCGCGGGCATCAGCGCGCCGCCCGACCGAGCGAAGCGGCGCAGCGTATGCAAGGCGCTGCGCCAGGAGCCCTTGCGTGACGTCTGTTTCCTGTTGGCTTCCATGTTTCTCGCTGACGTGAAGGGCTGGAACCGGTTGTCCGGAAGGAATAACGGCAGACTGTGCGGAATCTTTAACGGACCGGCCGCGGATGGCGTTGCCGCTGGACCGGATCGGTCGCGCGGGTGTTCGACAGGCGAACGCCGGCGGGGCCTACATCGAGGCTGACTTTATAAGAAATGAGGACGCAGATGAAGCGAAAACTGTTGCTGGGCGCCGCCGTGGCGGCGCTGGTGGCCGGCCATGCGCTGATGGCGCAGGCGGAATTGAAGCCGGGTGCCGCGGCGCCCGATTTCACGACGCAGGCGTCGCTGGGCGGCAAGACTTACACGTACTCGCTCGCGGACGCGCTGAAGCAGGGGCCGGTCGTGCTGTATTTCTACCCGGCCGCGTTCACGAAGGGCTGCACGATCGAGGCGCATGCGTTCGCGGATGCGGTCGACCGTTACAAGGCTTACGGCGCGACGGTGATCGGCGTATCGGCTGACAAGATCGACACGCTGACGAAGTTCTCGGTGAGCGAGTGCCGGAGCAAGTTCCCGGTCGCGGCCGATCCGGACGCGAAGATCATCCGCGAATACGACGCGAAGCTGCCGGCGATCGACAAGGCGAACCGCGTGTCCTACGTGATTTCGCCGGAAGGGAAGGTGCTCTACGAATACACGAGCCTGTCGCCCGACAAGCACGTCGAGAACACGCTCGCCGCCGTGAAGGCGTGGGCTGACGCGCATCCGAAGCAGTAAGCGGGCGCTCCGCGCGACCCCCGCACGGCAAAGCGGCCCGTCGCGCGGGCCGCCGGTACGGAGCAACGCGCCCGCCCGAGCGGCGGCGCGCGAGAGGCCGCTAGGCCCGCAATGCCTGCTCGATCGGCACGCTGCCGCCGACGAAGCCGACGATCTTGCGCGAGATGCCCAGCTTGATCGCCTCGATCGCGGCCCAGGCCACATCCTGGCGCGACACGGGCGGGGCGGCTTCGAACCATGCGTCGGTCAGCGCGATCTTGCCGACGCCCGGATCGTCCGTGAGCGGGCCGGGGCGCAGGATCGCGTAGTCGACGCCCGACGCGATCACGCGATCGTCGCCTTCGCGCTTCATCTGCGAATAGTGGCGCAGCGCGTCCGGGCCGAGTTCGGGCTGGTACGCGGACAGCGAGCTGATCACCACGAGCTTCTGCGCGTTGTAAGCCAGCGCGTATTCGGCCGCGCGGGCGACCGCGTCGCGGTCGACCTGCTCCTCTTCGGCCGCGCCTTCCGATTCGGCCGAGCCGGCCGCGTAGATCACGTGCGAGATGCCCTGGAATGCGTGCGAGAAATCGTTCGTCAGGTCGGCCTCGACCACCCGTGCGCCCGCCAGCGCATAGCCGTGCCGGCGCACGAGCGCCGTGACCTCGAACTCCGGCTGCTTGAGCAGCAGATCCGCGCAGGCCTGGCCCGTTCTGCCGGTCGCGCCAATCAGCAGTACCTTCGTCGTCATGAAACCGCTCCTTGCTCGATGCGTCATCCTTCCAGATAGGGACGGACGACCGATAACTCAAGTGTAATGGCGATTTGCCGATGCGGCGGGTGTGTATTAAGGGGCGTACCGGTAGCGGGCGTACCGGCATCGGGCATACCGGCAGCGGGCGTACCGGCACCGTGCGCCGTTCAGGGCTGCCCGGTGCGGGCACGCGATCCGCGGCGGCGCGACCGACACCGACATTCCGGTCGCCATTCATTCACACTGATGCGGGAATGACGCGCCGACCGGCTATCATGTGCGCGATGCATTTTTCGCCGTTACGTCATACAACGCATCGGCCCACTGGTTGGAGTACACATGGCAATACCCCTGGACAACGTCAGCATGGCCGTGTTCTGCGACTTCGAGAACGTCGCGCTCGGCGTGCGCGACGCGAAGTACGAGAAGTTCGACATCAAGCCCGTGCTGGAGCGCCTGCTGCTGAAGGGCAGCATCGTCGTGAAGAAGGCCTATTGCGACTGGGATCGCTACAAGGGCTTCAAGGCGTCGATGCACGAGGCGAGCTTCGAACTGATCGAGATTCCGCACGTGCGCCAGTCGGGCAAGAACTCGGCCGACATCCGGCTCGTCGTCGACGCGCTCGACCTCTGCTACACGAAGTCGCACGTCGACACGTTCGTGATCATCAGCGGCGACTCGGATTTTTCGCCGCTGGTGTCGAAGCTGCGCGAGAACGCGAAGAAGGTGATCGGCGTCGGCGTGAAGAAATCGACGTCGGACCTGCTGGTCGCGAACTGCGACGAATTCATCTTCTACGACGACCTGGTGCGCGAGCAGCAGCGCGCGCTCGCCAAGCGCGAACAGCAGCAGCGTGCGGGCAACGGCGGCGCGAAGCGGCCGGACGAGCCGTCGCGCAAGCACGACATGGACGCGCGCAAGGCCGAGGCGATCGCATTGGCGGTCGAGACGTTCGACGCGCTCGCGTCGGAGCGGGACGACGTCGGCAAGATCTGGGCGTCGGTGCTCAAGAGCGCGATCAAGCGTCGCAAGCCGGATTTCAACGAGTCGTACTACGGATTCCGCGCATTCGGCAACCTGCTCGACGAGGCGCAGGCGCGCGGCCTGCTCGAAGTGGGACGTGACGACAAGTCGGGCGCGTTCGTGTCGCGGGCACGCCAGTCGGCGGCTGTGGAGCACGTCACGGCGGGCGGTGAAGGCGGCGGGCACGGCGGCGCGTACCACGGTACGCGCGCGGCCGAGCCGGCCCGGGCCGGGCGCAATGCGCAACGTCGCGGGCAGCGGGCGGAAGCGGTCATGCACGAAAGCGTGCAGGTCGACGCGGAAGAGGCGGCGATGGCTGAAGCCGCCGAAACCGAGGCGGTCGTGCCGGCTGAAACGGCTGAAGCGGTGGACGTGGCCGAGGGGCACGGCGACGCGAAGGATGGCCGCAAGCGTGCGCGCAAGAGCCCGGCGAAGAAGGCCGGCGCGAAGAAGGGCGCCGCCGCGAAGACCGCAGGCCGTCAGGCGGCCGGGAAGCCGGACGCCGCCGGGCATGGCGCGCCGAAGCACGGTGGCGACACGCACGCGCACGGCAAGCATGCGGACGAGACGCATCGTGACGCGGAGCAGGGCGATGCGCGGCACGCCGCAGCGACGCACGCCGAGCCGGCGGACAGCGATGTCGGCGGTGAGGTGGCGGCTGCGCCGGCCGAGGCGGCTGGCGACGCGACGGCCGAAGCCAAGCCGAAGAAACCGGCCCGCAAGGCGGCGCCGCGCGCGCGACGTCCGCGCAAGACGGCGGCAGCGGCCGAGTAATGGCGGAATAGCGGCCGAATAGCGGCCGCCGGCCTCGGGTGTCGTCCGCAACGCAACAGGCGACACCCAGGCGGGCCCCGCTCCACGCCATGGCGGCCGGTGCAATGCCGGCCCGCCAGCCGGACTAGTCGTTCAGCACGTAAGGCTGCGTCATCACTTCGAGGAAGTGGCCGTCCGGATCGTCGAAGTACACGCCTCGGCCGCCGTTGTGGCGGTAGATGTCATCGGGTTGCCGCTTCGCCGGATCGGCCCAGTGCGGCAGCCCGCGCTCGCGAATGCGCGCGAGCACGCGATCGAAGCCTGCTTCGTCGAGCAGGAACGCGTAGTGCTGCGACGCGATCTCTCCCGACCGTTCATAAAAATCGAGCGACACGCCGTTGCCGAGCGGGACGACCAGCATCGCGCCGAACGGCGTCGGCGGCGGCAATTCCAGCAGCTCGGTGAGGAAGCGGCTCGACGCGCGCTTGTCGCGGCACCAGACGATCGTATGGTTGAGCTGGACGTTCATGGTGTGTCCCCGTGAAGGGCCCCGCGGTGGGCATGGACTCACGATAGCCGATCGTCGCCGCTGTTCAAGCGCAAAAAAACGGCCGCACAAGGCGGCCGCTTCATCACTCCCCGGCGACGGCCGGCCCGCCGGAATTCCCGCGGCGGTTGCGCCGTTTCTCGGCCCACACGCGGAAGCGGTCCATGTACAGGTAGACGACCGGCGTCGTATAGAGCGTCAGCACCTGCGACACGATCAGGCCGCCGGCGATCGCGATCCCGAGCGGCGCGCGCAGCTCGGCGCCGTCGCCGTTGCCGAACGCGAGCGGCAGCGCGCCGAGCAGCGCGGCCATCGTCGTCATCATGATCGGGCGAAAGCGCAGCAGGCACGCTTCGTGAATCGCGTCGAGCGACGACTTCCCGTAGTTGCGCGTCTGGTCGATCGCGAAGTCGACCATCATGATCGCGTTCTTCTTCACGATCCCGATCAGCAGGATCACGCCGATCAGCGCGATGATGCTGAACTCGGTCTTGAACAGCAGCAGCGCGAGCAGCGCGCCAACGCCGGCCGACGGCAGCGTCGACAGGATCGTGATCGGATGGATGTAGCTCTCGTACAGGATCCCGAGCACGATATAGACGGCCAGCAGCGCCGCGAGGATCAGGATCGGCTGGTCGTTCAGCGACTGCTGGAACGCCTGCGCGGTGCCCTGGAAGCTGCCGACGATGGTCGGCGGGACGCCGACCTGCGCCATCGTCTGGTAGATCACCTGCGTCGCCTGCGACAGCGACACGCCGGGCGGCAGGTTGAACGAGATCGTCGTCGCGACGAACAGCCCCTGGTGGTTGACCGACAGCGGCGTCGTGCTCGGCCCGAACGTCGCGATCGCCGACAGCGGGATCATCGTCGACTTCGACGTCGACACCGACGCACCCGACGACGCGCTCGACTTGCCGCTCGCGGCGATCGAGTTGAGCGCCTGGTTGCGCGCGGAGTCGGACGCGATCGCCGCGGCGCTCTGCGTGGCCGTGCCGGCGCTCGACGTGCCGGCGGAGGTCGCGACGTAGGTGCCGGCCGCTGCGTTGGTGGTCTGCGAGCCGTTCGCGCTGCCGCCCGACGTGCTGACCCACACCTGGTTCAGCATCTCGGGGCTCTGCCAGTACTTCGGCGCGACTTCCATCACCACGTGGTACTGGTTCAGCGGGTTGTAGATCGTCGAGACCTGACGCTGGCCGAATGCGTCGTACAGCGTATTGTCGATCTGCGCGGGCTTGATGCCGAACCGCGCGGCCGTCGCACGGTCGATCGTCACCATCGCCTCGAGGCCGCCTTGCTGCTGGTCGGAGTTCACGTCGGTCAGCTCGGGGCGCTTCTGCAGCGCCTCGGTCAGGATCGGCCCCCACTTGTACAGGTCGGCGCTCGAATCGCCGAGCAGCGTGAACTGGTACTGCGCGTTGCTCTGCCGGCCGCCGACGCGGATGTCCTGCGCCGCCTGCAGGAACGTGCGCGCGCCGGCCACGTCCGCCAGCTGCGGGCGCAGCTGCTGGATCACCTGGTCGGCCGACAGCTTGCGCTCGGTGCGGTCCTTCAGCGTGATGAACATGAAGCCCGAGTTGGTCTGCGTGCCGCCGGTGAAGCCCGCGACGCTCTTCACGTTCGGGTTGCCCTGCACGATCCGCATCATCTCGGAGAACTTCAGCTTCATCGCCTGGAACGACGTCGACTGGTCGGCCTGGATGCCGCCGATCATCAGCCCGGTGTCCTGCTGCGGGAAGAAGCCCTTCGGCACGACGATGTACAGGTAGACGTTCAGCCCGATCGTCGCGAACAGGGTCAGCAGGATCAGGAGCGGCCGGCGCAGCGCCCACGACAGCGAGCGCTCGTAGCCGCGCTGCATGCGGCTGAAACAGCGTTCCAGGAAACGCCCGAAGCGGCCTTCGTGTTGCGGGTCGTGCGATTCGGGCAGCAGGCGCGCGCACATCATCGGCGTGACCGTGAGCGACACCGCGAGCGAGACGGCGATCGCGAGCGACAGCGTCAGGGCGAACTCGCGGAACAGCCGCCCGACGATGCCGCCCATCAGCAGGATCGGCAGGAACACCGCGACGAGCGAAATGCTCATCGACAGCACCGTGAAGCCGACCTCGCGCGCGCCGTCGAACGCGGCCTGCATGCGCGACTTGCCGTTCTCGATATGCCGCGAGATGTTCTCGAGCACGACGATCGCGTCGTCGACGACGAAGCCGGTCGCGACGATCAGCGCCATCAGCGACAGGTTGTCGATCGAGAAGCCGAGCAGGTACATCGCGCCGAACGTGCCGATGATCGAGATCGGCACCGCGACGCTCGGGATCAGCGTCGCGCGCCAGTTGCGCAGGAACAGGAACACGACCATCACGACGAGGCTGACCGCGATCAGCAGCGTGCGCTCGGTGTCCTTCAGCGACGCGCGAATCGTGGTCGAGCGGTCGAGCACCGGCGTGACGGTGATGTCGGCCGGCAGCGACGCGGTGAGCTGCGGCAGCGCCGCGCGCACGCGGTCGAGCGTCTCGATGATGTTCGCGCCGGGCGAGCGGTAGAGGATCACGAGCACCGCGCGCTTGCCGTTCGACAAACCGAGGTTGCGCAGGTCCTCGACCGAATCGACGACGTCGGACAGGTCGGACAGCCGCACGGCCGAGCCGTTGCGGTACGCGACGACGAGGTCGCGGTATTGCGACGCCTGGGACGCCTGGTCGTTCGTATAGAGCTGGAAGCGCTGCGGGCCGAACTCGATCGCGCCCTTCGGCGCATTGGCGTTCGCGGAAGCCAGCGCCGCGCGCACGTCCTCGAGGCCGATCCCGTAATGGAACAGCGACTGCGGTTCGAGCTCGACGCGCACGGCCGGGTTCGCGGAGCCGCTCACGGTGACCTGGCCGATCCCGTCGATCTGCGACAGCGACTGCTGCAGCACCGTCGACGCGGCGTCGTACACCTTCGCCGGCGACGCCGTTTCCGACGTCAGCGCGACGACCATGATCGGCGAATCGGCCGGGTTGACCTTGCGGTAGGTCGGGTTGCTCTTCAACGCGGCGGGCAGGTCGGCGCGCGCCGCGTTGATCGCGGCCTGCACGTCGCGCGCGGCGCCGTCGATGTCGCGGTTCAGGCCGAACTGCAGGATGATCCGCGCGTTGCCGACCGTGCTGGTCGACGTCATTTCGGAGACGTCCGCGATCGAGCCGAGGTGCCGCTCCAGCGGGCTCGTCACGCTGGTCGCGACCGTTTCCGGGCTCGCGCCGGGCAGCGACGCCTGCACCGAGATCGTCGGGAAATCGACCTGCGGCAGCGGCGATACCGGCAGCCTGATGAACGCGAACAGGCCCGCGAGCGCGACGCCGAGCGCGAGCAGCGTCGTCGCGACGGGGCGGGTGATGAAGGGGCGCGACAGGTTCATCGCTTACGCGTCCGTGCGCGAGCCGGCTTGCGGGCCGTGGCGTTCGAACCAGCCGCGCACGCGGCGCGCGAGCGAGTCGAAGCCGAGGTAGATCACGGGCGTCGTGAACAGCGTCAGCACCTGTGAAACGATCAGGCCGCCGGCGATCGCGATCCCGAGCGGCTGGCGCAGCTCGGAGCCCGCGCCGGAGCCGACGATCAGCGGCACCGCGCCGAGCAGCGCGGCGAGCGTCGTCATCAGGATCGGCCGGAAGCGCAGCAGGCACGCCTGGTAGATCGCCTCGCGCGGCGGCTTGCCTTCGACGCGCTCGGCCTCGAGCGCGAAGTCGATCATCATGATCGCGTTCTTCTTCACGATGCCGATCAGCAGCACGATGCCGATGATCCCGATGATGTCGAGGTCGTGCCCGGTGATCATCAGCGCGAGCAGTGCGCCGACGCCGGCCGACGGCAGCGTCGACAGGATCGTGATCGGGTGGATGTAGCTCTCGTACAGCACGCCGAGCACGATGTACATCGTGACGACCGCGGCGAGGATCAGGAACAGCTGGTTCGACAGCGATGCCTGGAACGCGAGCGCCGCGCCCTGGAAGCGCGTCTGGAACGACGGGGGCAGCCCGATGTCCTTCTCGGCGGCGTCGATCGCCTTGACCGCCTCGCCGAGCGACGCACCCGCCGCGAGGTTGAACGAGATGGTGGTCGACGGGAACTGCGACAGATGCGCGACCAGCAGCGGCGACGGCCGCTCGTGGAACGATGCGATCGACGACAGCGGCACCTGGCCGCCGCCCGCCGACGGCAGGTAGATGTCGTTCAGCGATTGCGCGTAGTGCTGCTCCTTCGGCTCGGACTCGAGAATCACGCGGTACTGGTTCGACTGCGTGAAGATCGTCGACACGATGCGCTGGCCGAACGCGTCGTACAGCGCGTTGTCGACGGTCGCCGGCGTGATGCCGAAGCGCGCGGCGCTCGGGCGGTCGATCTCGATGTAGACGGACTGGCCGTTGCTCTGCAGGTCGGTCGCGACGTCGGCGAGCGACGGCTCCTGCTGCAGCCGCGCGACGAGCTTCGGCACCCAGGTCGCGAACTCTTCCGAATTCGGGCTCGTCAGCATGAACTGGTACTGCGTCGGGCTGACGGTCGAGTCGATCGTCAGGTCCTGCACCGACTGCATGAACAGCGAGATGCCGGTGATGTTCGCGACGCGGTGCTGCAGGTCGCGGATGATCTGCGCGGCGGTCTCGGAACGTTCGTCGCGCGCCTTCAGGTTGATCAGCATCCGGCCGCTGTTCAGCGTGATGTTGCTGCCGTCGACGCCGATGAACGACGTGAGGCTCTCGACGTTCGGATCCTTCAGGATCTCGGCCGCGAGCGCCTGCTGGCGCTCGGCCATCGCGCCGTACGAGATCGACTGCGGCGCCTGCGTGATCGCCTGGATCACGCCGGTATCCTGCGCGGGGAAGAAGCCCTTCGGCACGTAGACGTACAGCAGGCCGGTCAGCGCGAGCGTCAGCAGCGCGACGACGAGCGTCGAGCGCTGGCGGTTCAGCACCCATTCGAGCGCGACCGCGTAGCGCGCGATCACCCAGTCGATCGCCCGGTGCACGCGCGCCTCGAAGCGATGGCTCTCGGGCGGCGGCGAATGGCGCAGCAGCTTCGCGCACATCATCGGCACGAGCGTGAGCGACACGATCGCCGAGATCACGATCGTCACCGCGAGCGTGATCGCGAATTCATGGAACAGGCGCCCGACCACGTCGCCCATGAACAGCAGCGGGATCAGCACCGCGATCAGCGACACCGTCAGCGAGATGATCGTGAAGCCGATCTGCCTCGAGCCCTTCAGCGCGGCCTCGAGCCCCGTTTCGCCTTCCTCGACGTAGCGCGCGATGTTCTCAATCATCACGATCGCGTCGTCGACCACGAAGCCGGTCGCGATGGTGAGCGCCATCAGCGACAGGTTGTTCAGCGAGAAGCCGGCCATGTACATCACCGCGAGCGTGCCGATCAGCGACAGCGGCACCGACAGGCTCGGGATGATCGTCGCGTAGACGTTCGCGAGGAACAGGTACATCACGAGCACGACGAGCGCGACCGCGAGCATCAGTTCGAACTGCACGTCGCGCACGGCGGCGCGGATCATCGTCGTGCGGTCGGTGACGATCTCCACGTCGAGCGCGGCCGGCAGCGTTTCCTGCAGCTTCGGCAATTGCGCCTTGATCGCGTCGACCGTCTGGATCACGTTCGCGCCCGGCTGGCGCTGCACGTTCAGGATGATCGCGGGGTCGGCATTCACCCACGCGCCGAGCTTGGTGTTCTCCGAGCCCGCGACGACCGTCGCGACGTCGGTGAGCATCACCGGGCGGCCGTTCTTGTACGCGACGACCGCGCTGTTGTACTGGTCGGCGCTCGTGAGCTGGTCGTTCGCGTTGATCGTGTACGCGCGCGTCGGGCCGTCGAAGTTGCCCTTCGGCGTGTTCACGTTCAGGTTCGAGATCGTCGTGCGCAGGTCGTCGAGGTTCATCCCGTACTTCGCGAGCGCGGTCGGGTTCGCCTGGATGCGCACGGCCGGGCGGTTGCCGCCCGACAGGCTGACGAGACCGACGCCCGCGACCTGCGAGATCTTCATCGCGAGGCGCGTGTCGGCGAGATCCTGCACCTGCGTGAGCGGCAGCGTCTTCGACTTGACGGCGAGCGTCAGCACCGGCGCATCGGCCGGGTTGACCTTCGCGTAGATCGGCGGGGCAGGGAGGTCGGACGGCAGCAGGTTGCCGGCCGCGTTGATCGCGGCCTGCACTTCCTGCTCGGCGATGTCGAGCGGCAGGTCGAGCGAGAACTGCAGCGTGATCACGGACGAGCCGGCCGAGCTTTGCGACGACATCTGGTTCAGCGACGGCATCTGCCCGAACTGCCGTTCGAGCGGCGCGGTGACCGACGAGGTCATCACCTCCGGGCTCGCGCCCGGGTAGAAGGTCTGGACCTGGATCGTCGGATAGTCGACTTCCGGCAGCGCGGCGAGCGGCAGGAAGCGCAGCGCGACGAGACCGGCCAGCATGATCGCCGCCATCAGGAGGGCGGTGCCGACCGGCCGGAGAATGAAGAGGCGGGAGGGATTCATCGAGCGGCCCGCGCGTTACTGGGCCGCGGAGGCCGCTGCCTGCGACGCGCCGTGCTTGTGTTCGCCGCGATGGCCGCCGGCACCCGATGCCCCCGACGCCGCACCGGCGCCGCGCGCGCCCGACGCGCCTTTCGGCTTGTCGGCCGGGATCGAGATCTTCGCGCCCTCGCGCAGGCGGTCGGAGCCGTCGGTCACGACGCGCTCGCCGAGCGCGATGCCGCTGACGATGCTGGTGCGTTCGCCGTCGACCGGGCCGATCGTGACCTTGCGCACGGTCACCGTGTTGTCGGGCTTCACGACGTAGACGAACTGGCCGATCGAGCCGGTCAGCACGGCCGCGGTCGGCACGATCGTCGCGTTGCGCATCACGTCGACGAGCAGGCGCGTGTTCACGAACTGATTCGGGAACAGCATGCCTTCCTTGTTATCGAAGTTCGCGCGCAGCTTGACGGTGCCCGTGCTCGTGTCGATCTGGTTGTCGAGCGTCGCGAGCGAGCCCGTCTCGAGCGGCACCGTGTTGTTGCGGTTGTATGCGGTGACCGACAGTTTCTGGCCCGCGTTCACCTGCTTGACGATCTGCGGCAGGTTGTCTTCCGACGTCGTGAAGATCACGCTCATCGGCTGCAGCTGCGTGATCACGACGAGGCCGTTGGTATCGCCCGGCGTCACGTAGTTGCCGGGGTCGACCTGGCGCAGGCCGACGCGGCCCGTCACCGGCGCGGTAATGCGCGCATACGTGAGGTTCAGCTTCGCGGAATCGATCGCGGCCTGGTCGGTCTTCACCGCGCCTTCGTATTGCTTGACGAGTGACGCCTGCGTATCGACGGTCTGCGACGCGATCGAGTCCTGCGACAGCAGCGTCTGGTAGCGCTTCAGGTCGAGGCGGGCCGTCGCGAGCAGCGCCGAGTCGCGCGCGTGCGTGCCTTCGGCGTTCTCGAGCGCGACCTGGTACGGGCGCGGGTCGATCTGCGCGAGCAGGTCGCCCTTCTTGACGATCTGGCCTTCCTGGAACGCCACCGATTGCAGGTAGCCGGACAACTGCGTCTTGACCGTCACGTTCGCGAGCGGCGTGACGGTGCCGAGCGCGGACAGCACGATCGGCATTTCGCCCTGCGTCGCGGTCGCGACCTGCACGGGCTGCGGAATGTTCGCCATCGCGGCGGGGCCGCCACGGCCGCGGTGGCCGCCGGCAGCACCGGCCGCGCTTGCGCCCGCGCCACTCGCACCCGTGCCGGCCGCCGGCGTGCGGTTCCACGGGTGCCACCACAGCAGGCCGCCGATGACGACGACCGCGAGCGCGCCGGCCATCAGCGTGCGGCGCGGGCGTCGCGCGGCGGGGGACGCGGGTTCTTTCGAAGGAGGCGTGGGCTTTTGTTCGTTATCCATCGTGATCTGTCAGGAAGACGGCGCGGCGGGCCGGAAATCGGACTGCTGAGCTGCGCGTGGGCGAGCGGTGCCGGGGAGGGGGCGCCCGGCTCGGTCCGGGCCCCCGCCGGTCTGCGCGGGAAAAGAGCGGTGCGCACCGCGAGTGCGGCGCGACGATGGGCATGATCCTACGTCCCGTCCCCGTTACAGTCCAGCGGTCTATCTTTCAACGGGTTACGGTCGTTACAGAACGCGACAGGACGATGACGAAACGATTACACGGCGATGCGACGGGCCGGTGCGCCGCCGATTTCGCGCGTGATTTTCGCGATGCATTCGTGCAGCGCGGGCACCACGTGTTCGTCCAGCCATTCGGGCGGGCACTGGTGCGACGCGCCACCGCAATTCACCGAATAGCGCTGGCCCGACGGACCGACGAAACCGGCCGCGACGGCATTCAGGCCCTCGCGCCATTCGCCGATCGCGATCGCGTGGCCGTCGCGCATCGCGTCGTCCAGCGCGGGGTTCAGGCGCGCGGACACATGCGGCCAGTCGTCGCCCGCCGTGGTGCGCAGCGACTCGAGCAACTGGCGGCGTTCGTCGTCCTCGAGGGCGGCGAGATACGCGCGGCCGACCGCGGTGCGCGCGATATCCATCCGCGAGCCGATCTCGAGGCGCGTGACGAGCACGGCCGAGCGTGGACGGACCACGTCGATCGCGACCATGTCGAGCCGGTCGCGCACCGCGAGGTGCACGGACAGCGACGTGCGTTCGGCCAGCTCGATCATGAACGGCCGCGAACGCGCGCGGATGTCGAAGTTGCGCAGGAAGCCGTGGCTCAGTTCGAGCACCGACGCGGTGAGCACGAAGCGCTCGCTGTCGGGCAACTGGAACAGGAAGCCGGCGCTGACGAGCGTCGCGGTGATGCGCGAGACGGTCGGCTTCGGGATGCCGGTCAGTTCGGTCAGCTCGCGGTTGCTGACGGGCGCGTCGGCCGCCGCGATGCGACGCAGCACGGCGAGGCCGCGGGCAAGGGCGGTGATCTCGTCGGGCGACGATTCACGGTCCCGCGACGCGGGAGGGGTTACAGTTGTCGACACGAGGGATTCTCTCTAATTCCGAAACTCGATTTCAATTTTGTTGGAATTGTAGGACTATTGTCAAAGGATGCATGTTCCGCGGGTGAACCGGTCATTGGATGAAATTTTACGGGTTCACCCTTGGTTTATTAGGAAAACGCTCAAATGAGCGTTGCCAGAAAGTGCATGAACCGGTGCAAATACCGCTTGACTTGTCGGGCGGAAACGGAAAGAATGTCTCACGTTTTCGAAACATCGTTTCAAGAGTTTAACCGGCAACGATGTTTCGCGCAGTCTCTCAGGTTCTAGCACGGCCCTCGGAATGGCTAGAACTTTTTTAGCGCCACGGTCTCCGTGGCGCTTTTTTTTGCCCGTCTTTCCGGCGACCGCCTGGTTCGCCGCGCCCTTCCGATGCAGGCCAAGCCTGCCGCGTCCCGCACCTTCCTGCATCCGGTCCATGATTTTAATTAAATTCGGCTATCGGGACGAGTCTCGCAATACGTCGTCGATCGTGCCGCGGCCGCGCAGTGCAAACGCCGGCATGTCGCCGACGCGGCGTGGTCGGCGGTTGTCATGACAGGCATGGGCGGTCGCGCGCCGTCGTTTCGCCATTCCGACGATGCGCTGCAAGCCCGCCCGGCCGCGCATCCGGCCATGTGCGAAGCATGACGCCTCCCGCACACTGGTGGCCCCCTACGCAAAAGTAGGGGGGTGCCCCATCCCGGCCGTTCATGCGCATCTGCAGAATCCAGATACGGGTCAGGGCGATGACGTCGCCAGCCCGCGTCCGCAGCAGAGCATGACGTCCAGCGCGTATCGCTGGTTGACCCCTCCGATGGAGGTCATATGTTCAGTACCCGCGCGTATTGCAGCAGTGTGGCGGCACTGTTGCTGTTCCTGTGCGCCGCTCCTTCGTTCGCTCAGTCGTTCCGGGTTCAATGCCCGTTCACCACGCCCGCCCACCCGACCGCGCTCGCACCGGGCGTCGGCGAGCCCGCCTACACGAAACCGACCTATACCGGACAGACCTCGACCGCGACCGGTGCCGTCAACGGTGCGATCAAATGCCAGCAGATCTCCGGCGGCGACGGTTACGCGACGATGGCCAACGGCGTGCAGACCTACCTGTTCGCGTTCGGCCCGCTCTCCGGGCTTGCCGACGTCAAGGCGGGGCTGCCCGGCACGGAGCTCGCGTCGGTATTCAACACCGTCGGCGACCCGCGAACCGACCCGACCTACAACGGCGCGGTCGGGCTCGCGCCCGACCCGGATGCCGGCGGTGCGTTGACCGGCCACGTCGATCCGCGCCCGATCATGGACATCGGCGTGATGAACGGCAACCAGCCCGCGCCGCTGATGGCGATCGACGAGGACGACGAGTTCTTCCTCACGCTGACCAACGTCGGGATGATCATGCGTCCCGACCTGTTCGAGCGGCACACGGTGCACTTCCACGGCTATCCGAATGCGTCGTCGTTCTACGACGGCGTGCCCGACGCGTCCGTGGCGATCAACATCGGCGCGAGCTTCACTTACTACTATCTGGCGCCGGATGCCGGCACCTATTTCTGGCACTGCCACATCACGCCGCCGGAGCACCTGCAGATGGGCATGGTCGGGCAGATCTACGTGCGCCCGCGCCAGGACCGGGTGCCGAAGGGCGTGTCGCTGTACGAGGCGCTGGTCACGCAACAGGCGGACCTCAGGACGCGCTGCGGCAACGACATTCTGTGCTCGACGCCGCTGCCGACGCGCAACAACGGTCTCGTGCGCGCCGCGAATCCCAACATCCCGGCGACCTCGCCGGAAACGCTGTCGCTCTATGCGTACAACGACGGCGACGGCTCGACCGCGTACGACGTCGAGTATCCGATCCAGATCCACGGCTTCGATCCGAACTTCCACTTCGTCGGCATGACGTTCAATCCTGAACCGTTCACCGACATGAAGGACAAGTTCTTCATGCTGAACGGCCGCAGCTATCCGGATACCGTGACCGAAGGGGCGATGTCGACGCCCGCTTCGGACAGTTCGATGCATCCGTCGCAACCGCTGCCGACGTTGGTCAATATTCCGGCCGGCGGCCGGGCGCTGTTGCGGATCTCGGATCTCGACGTGACCGAATACCAGACGCTGGCGTCGATCGGCATTCCGATGCACGTGATCGCGATCAACGCCCGCATGCTGCGCGACATGGCCGGCAACAACATGGCCTACGACACCAATTCGATCACGCTCGGCGGTGGCGAATCGCTCGACCTGATTCTGGACGCCAGCGACAAGACGAAGTACCACTCGGGCCAGATTTTCTATCTGTACACGCCGAACCTCGATCACCTGTCGAACGATCAGGAGAACTTCGGCGGACTGATGACCGAGGTCCACATCTGCAGCGCCGTGGATCCGGTCACGAAGCATTGCACTCTTTGATGACCAGGGTCCGCCCGCCTCATCGGGCGGACCCGGCCGGGAAGTCCTGCCCTGAGGAGAAAAGCCGTGGGACACATCACTCATCATGCCTGGACCGCGACGCTCGCCCGTCTCGGACGGCTCGCACGCGTCGGTGTCGCGACGCTCGCCGCGTTGCTGTCGGTGCACGCGCAAGCCGCCGCGCCGGGCATCACCGGCAAGGTCTTCAACCTCACGGCCCAGGAGGCGCGCATCACGCAGCCGGACGGCACGAGCGTCTATTCGTGGGGCTACGGCTGTGCGGCGACCAGCGCGACGCCGCTCGTCTTCTCGCCGTCGACGATTACCGGTGCGACCTGTCCGACGATGCAGATTCCCGGTCCGACGCTGATCGTCAGGCAGGGTGACATCATCACCGTGACACTCACCAACAACCTGCCCGCGGCGGCCGGCAACACGTCGATGCTGTTTCCCGGCTTCGTCGTGTGCACGGGCACCCTGAGCCCGGACGGCAAGACCTGCACCGGCACCTCCGGCGTTGCCGGGCTGCTGGCGCAGGAAGCGCAGCACGGCGCGACGGTCACCTACACGTTCGTCGCGGCGACGCCGGGTACGCATACGTACTACAGCGGCACGCAGGGCGACCTGCAGATCGAGATGGGGCTGTACGGTGCGATCATCGTGCTGCCGAATACGGCGGTCAACACGGCAGGCTGCATGGCGCTGCCGGATTCGGGCAGGCCGTTCGGCCAGCACGATTTCCGCAACGCAGCGGCGGCATTCGACAACAGCGCGGCATGCTATGACCGTGAGTATCTTTTTCAGTTCTCCGAAATGGATCCGCGCATCCATCAGCAGGCAGAGCAGCAGGTGGCGGCAAATACGTCATGCACGAAGCCGACCGGCTGCATGACGGTCGAGACCGAGCCTTATCACCCGGCCTATTTCATGGTCAACGGCCGCTCGATGCCGGACGACATGGATCCGAACTACGCGCCGCAGTACCCGCACCAGCCATACAACGGCAACCCGCACATGCATCCGGGCGAACTGGTGCTGCTGCGGATCATCGGCACCGGCCGCTGGCAGCATCCGTTCCACGAGCACGGCAATCACGTGCGCGTGCTGGCGCGCGACGGCAACCTGTTGCTCAGCCCGGTCGACCCGAGCCACCCGGCGAACCCGCAGTTGCCGGCCGGTCCGCTGCTGTTCACGACCACCACCACGCCGGGCACCACCCTGGACGGGATTTTCTACTGGACCGGCAAGGGCCTGAACTGGGACGTCTATGCGCACTACGCGGGCGACGGCTCCGTCTGCGTGCCGGACGCGAACGGCTACTACACGACGGCGTCGAATCCGCCGGCGCCGCGCAGCGCGCCGAACTACTACGAGTGGTGCCAGGACCACGGCAAGGCGCTCGAGAAGGCGCCGTTCGGCAAGGTCGCCAGCGGCGGGCCGGTCACGTTGCCGGACTCGAACATCCTGACGAACGGTTTCTGGTATGGCGGCAGTCCGTATCTCGGGCCGGACGCGACCGTGCGTGCGACGGCGCCGACCGGCACGTCGCCACCCAGCAACACGATCCTGAACCCGCCGGCGACGGAAGCAGGCTTCGCGTTCATGTGGCACTCGCATAACGAGCGCGAGATCACGACGAACAACATCTTCCCGGGCGGAATGATGATGATGATGCTCGTTGATCCTCCGGTATTTCCGATCGACGAATCCAATTAGGGGTGGGGAGAAAGGCGATGAGATCCACCAAGCTCACGGCGACGCTCCTTGATCTGTTCAAGGCGGGGGTCGCGGCATCCATATTGCTGACGGCAGGCGAAGCATGTTTCGCGCAAGCGGTCGTCAATCTGACGGCGAAGGCATCCACGGCATTGATGCCGGACGGGCAGGCGGTGCCGATGTGGGGCTACAGCTGCACGCCGGCCGCCGTTGCGGCGATGCCGGCCGCCAATGCGACCTGCGCGGCGGCGAATCCGGCCGCCGGTGCGAACTGGTCGCCGGTGGTCGTCACCGTGCCGGCAGGGCAGCTGCAGATCAACCTGACGAACAACCTGCCTGCGCCCGTGCCGACCTCGCTCGTCATCGTCGGCCAGCTGGGCGGCGGTCTGGGCGACAAGCCGACGACCACGCCGAGCCCGGCCCATCCGACGCAGACCGCCACGACCTGGCCGATCGTCACGGCGACCTCGACCGCGCCGATGGCATCGTTCGTGCCGCCCGCGCAGGGGCCGCGCATTCAGTCGTTCGGGACCGAGGTGGCGCCGTCGACCGATCCGAAATCGCACACGACGCTCACCTGGACCAATCTCAAGCCCGGCACCTACCTGCTCGAGTCGGGCACGCACCCGTCGATCCAGGGGCCGATGGGCCTCTACGGGGTGCTGGTGGTGAAGAGCCCGGGCGTCCCCAGCTCGACGTGCGCATCGACGAAGCAGGCCTATCCGCAGACGGCGTCGTGCTACGACGCCGACGTGCCGCTCGTGATGAGCGAGATCGATCCGGTGCAGAACGCCGCGGTCGCCGCGGCCGTCGCGACCAAGGGCTTCAGCGAAACCGCTGCGTGGTCGGGGCAGCCCGGCGGGTGCGGCGACTCGAAGTCGGTCACGTTCGGCACCTGCTATCCGCCGGTGGTGAACTACGATCCGCGCTATTACCTGATCAACGGCGTGGCCTTCGATCGCACCAACCCGAACGCGTCGGCTTTTCCGCCGAGCGCGACCGTGCCGCCGTCGACCGGGCAGGTGCTCGTGCGCATGGTGAACGCCGGGCTGCGCATGCACGTTCCGGCCGTGGTCGGCGCGCAAACGGGCAATCCGTCCGTTCCCGGCTTCACGCTGATCGCCGAGGACGGTAACGTGATTCCCGGCGCCGCGCGCATCCAGAACGCCGTGTTCATGGCGGCCGGCAAGACCTACGACGTGATGGTGAACGCGCCGGCTGCAGGTGCGATGCCGGTATACGACCGCGAGTTGAGCCTGTCGACCAACAATATGCGCGATGGCGGGATGCAAGGCTACATCGCGGTCAACAACGCCCAACCGTCGGCGACCGCCGGCGTCGGCGAAACGCCGACCGCCGCGGGCGCGAACTACTACTTCGTGCCGGGCACGACGCTGGCCGTGTCCGATCCGGCCAAGGGCGTGATCGCGAACGACTCCGGCGTGTACGGCGTGAAGGTCCAGACGCCGCCCGCGAGCGGCACGCTCACGTTGAACACGGACGGTACGTTCACGTATCTGTCGAGCAGCGCGACGAACGACAGTTTCGTCTATCAGTCGACCAACGGCACGCCGCCGGTGACGGCGAAGGTGACGCTGACCGCCTGCACCACGAGCAACAAGTGCCTGTCGGTTCCCACGGCCGGCAATGCGAGCTTCTCGAGCAACATCGCGTCGCAGGTTCAGATCGGCGCGCCCGGCGTGCTCGCCAGCGCGAGCGATCCGGCCGGGCTGCCGCTCACCGCGCAGATCGTCGCGTCGAGCGCGACGAACGGCACCGTGACGCTGAATCCGGACGGCTCGTTTACCGCGGCGCCGACGACGCCGCCGATGGCCGGTGCGTCCGCGCAGACGATGACGTTCCAGTACAAGGTCACCAACACGCAGAACCAGACGAGCGCGAACGCAGGGACCGTGACGGTCACGTTCAATCCCGGCAGCGGGCTGGTCGTGAACGTGATGGATGCGCCGAGCATGGCGCCGGATGCGGTCGCACCGAACAAGATGGTCAAGCTCACCGACTATCGCTGGATCATCGAGGAAGACCGCACGATGCAGATCGATCCGGCCTGCCAGGTGAACTCGACGACGTCGCGGCCGGCGAACTGCCCGCCGCTGCCGGTGCCGAGTCTCGGCACGAACTTCCATACGAGCTACATGCCGGTGGTGGCGGCCGGCTGCGTCGGCACCGTCGCGTGCGAATCCGGGCAGACCGTGTACGACCCGGTGTCCAACACGCACCTGCCGACCGTGTGCGACGTCGGCAACGGCGCGTGCCGTACCGGCACGAACGTTTCGCAGCAAACGCCGGTCGATCCGAAATACGTGGCGCTCGATCCGACCAAGCATTACTACATCTCGATCCTGCCGGGTGACGCAGGCAACACGTTCGTGAATGGCGGCGGCGTGCCGCCCGCCAACACCACGCGGCAATTCAGCATCGCGCTCGACTGCCCGTCTGGCCCGAGCGGCGCGGATTTCGCGCCGGGCACCGGCAAGTGCGGCCACAGCATGGGCGGCGCGCCGATTTCGCCCGCGCAGATCACGGCCGCGAAAGCCGGGCAGACCGCGGCGGGCCAAGCCGGGCAGCTCAACGTGCTGCTGACGGAAACCCCGTACCAGACCGCGAAGCTGTCGGTGTTCGTGTTCGAGGACGATGCGCCGCTGAACGGCGAAGTGGATGTCAGCGGCGGGACCGACGGTTTCGGCACCGCGCGCGAGCCGGGCCTCGGCGGCTTCGAGATCAAGCTCTGGGACGACGCCGGCGGCACTGGCGACCCGACCGGGCAGATGACCTACGACATGTTCAACATGCCGCTGTCGAATTCGCTGCAGGGCACCATCGACCCGCTCACCGGGCTCAATGCGTGCCCGATCACGACGGCGACCGACGGCCTGGTCGGCATGATCCCGACCTGCCCGAAATTCGAATCGGACGGCAAGACGCTGTCGCCGCTGGTCGGCCAGGCGGTCATCGCCAACCTGATGCCGGGCCGCTACGGCGTGATCGCGACGCCGGCCGCCGACCGGATCGGCCGTGGCGAGGAATGGCTGCAGACCAACACGCTTGACGGCCAGAAGGCGCACGACGCGTTCATCAAGGTCGGCGGGCCCGCGTACTTCCAGGAGTTCGGGCCGGCCGGCTATCACGTGTCGATCGGCTTCGCGAATCCGAAGACCATCAACGCGCGGCGCACCAACACGGCCAAGACGGGGCTGTGCGACACCGGCGCGTGCCCGAACACGATCACGGGCCGCGTGACGAACCTGCACTACGGCCGTCCGCCGAACGAGAATTTGTACAGCAGCGGTTCGCACGATTCGCTGGCGTTCTCGCAATGCTATGTGAGCGTCGGCGATCCGGACGGCGAGGATTACGGCTTCACGAAGTGCGACAGCCAGGGCCGCTTCACGATCAGCGGGTTGCCGAGCGGCACGACGCGCATCACGGTCTTCGATCAGTGGAACGACCAGATCGTCGACGGGCTGGCGAAGGCCGTCCAGCTGCCCGCGGCCAACGGGAGCACGACGGTCGACGTCGGTGATCTCGCCGTGCTGCAGTGGCAGACGAACCTCTATACGCGGACCTTCATCGACCTGCACGGCGACGGCATCTCGCACCCGGACGATCCCGGCATCGCGCTGGCGTCGACCAACTTGCGGTTCCGCGACGGCAGCTTCTCGAGCTTCAACAACACGGACGGCAATGGCTATGCGCCGTTCAACGAAGTGTTCCCGTTGTTCAACTGGTACGTGGTGGACGATGACCAGACGCGCTTCAAGTCGACCGGCACGCACGTCGTGTACGACGCGGGCGGTCCGGTCGACAGCACCGGCGTGCCCGGCAGCGGGAACTCGACGATCGCCGGGAATTTCGCGAACACGGTCGAAACCTTGCCCGTGCCGTCGAACCTGCGGGTGCCGGGCGCTCGCTACTGCGCGGACGCGGATTGCACGTCGACCGGCAGCGGCTCGACCGGCCGGGTCGATCCGCCGTGGGTGAACTCGGAGGCATGGCAGGGCTTCTCCGGGCAGAACTCGTTCATCGAGTTCGGCAAGACGCCGTTCGCGAAGGGCGAGAACGGCGGGATTCGCGGCGAGGTGATCTATGCGTCGACGCGGCCGTTCGACGATCCGACGCTGCTTATCCACACGAAGTGGACGCCCAACGTGCCGAACGTCACGGTGAACCTGTATCAGGAGGGCACGGCCGCGGACGGCACGTCCAACCTGACGCTGGTGGACACGACCAAGACGGCGAGCTGGGACGACTGGGCGCAGGGCTTCCGCGCGGACGGCGTGACGCCGAACATGAACTGCCCGGGCCAGGATCCGAACGACCCGTTCTACTTCACGCTGAAGAACAGCACCAACTGGCTCGATCCGCAGCATCGGCAACTGCCGGCGAACGCGCAGTTCAAGTGCTACGACGGCATGCACGTGTTCAACCAGATCCAGCCGGCGCCGTATGACGGGATGTACAAGTTCCCGAGCGTGACGGCGACGGATGCGAACGGCAAGCCGGTCGCGTCGAACTGCACGATCTGCGTCGGCAAGAACCCCGTCGACGGCACGCCGATGCTGCCGGCCGGCAAGTACGTGGTCGAGATCATCGTGCCGCCGGGCTATGAACTGGTGAAGGAGGAAGACAAGAACATCCTGATCGGCGACAACTTCATCGCCCCGGTGACGCAGCAGTTCGGCGGGATCGGCGCGATCTTCATCCTGCCCGACCAGGCCGCGGTGAACTCGACGTACAACAAGAACAATGCGCAGAACCCGACCACGAACCTCGGTTCGACGCCGCATGCCGAAGGCGACACCGGCAGCGTCGAGCGGTTCTGGCCGTGCGTCGGCGAGCTGCGCATCGTGCCGGACTACATCAGCCTGTTCCCGGGCTCGAAGGAAGTCGCACCGTTCGCGGGCGCGTCCCGGCATCTGTGCGATCGCAAGGAGGTGATGCTCACCGACGAGGAATCCGTGCTCGCGAAGTTCTGGATCTTCAGCTCGACGCACGTCGCGGCGCACTACACGGGCTTCATGCTCGACGACTTCTCGTCGGAGTTCGACCCGTATTCGCCGCAGTTCGGCGAGAAGTTCGCGGTGCCGAACGTGCCGGTCTCGTTCAAGGACTTCTCCGGCAACGAAACCTCGCGCACCTATTCGGACCAGTGGGGCATCTACAACGGGCTGACCTTCTCGACCTGGGAAGTGAACCCGCCGAACCCGACCGGCTATGCGCCGACGATGATGGTCACGTGCATGAACGACCCGGGCCCGATCCCCGATCCGAATCATCCGGGCAAGATGATGACCGATCCGATGTACAACCCGGCCTACAGCCAGTTCTGTTACGAGATTCCGTTCATGCCCGGACAGACGCAGTACATGGATACGCCGGTGGTGCCGGTGCAGGCGTTCGCCGACGGATACAACCAGCCCGACTGCGCGTATCCGGATGCGACGCCGGCGATCTCGAGCGTGACCGGCGATGCGATCGGCGCCGGCGCGGGCCCGTGGGTCAGTGCGCCCGGCAAGACGCTGACGATCAAGGCGCTGGGCGACCAGCAGGTGCCGAACCACGCGTACACCGGACCGAACCAGACCGCGGCGCCGTTCAACCAGAAGTTCATCACGCGCCACTACGGCTTCGGCGGATCGCAGGGCACCGGTACGGTCACGATCGCGGGCGTCAAGGCGCCGGTCGTGTCGTGGAGCGACACGCAGATCGTCGTCACCGTGCCCGACCTCAGCATTCCGACGCTGCCGGGGCTGACGGTGCCGTCGACCTGCACGATCCAGCAGATGGGCGCGCCGGCGACGCAGTGCGGCGAGCTCGTGGTCACGGCCGGCAACGGCAAGCGCTCGATCGACGCGATCACGGTAACGGTCGGCGGCAAGACGCCGACCTACGTCGGCGGCGAGAACGGCGCGAGCAACGCGCTGCAGACCGCGATCGACAACGCGAGCGCGGGCGACATGATCGTCGTCGGCCCGGGCACGTACAACGAGATGCTGGTGATGTGGAAGCCGGTGCGGCTGCAAGGCGTCGGCGCCGGGTCGGTGACGGTCAACGCGAACACGCATCCGTCCGGCAAGCTCGATCCGTGGCGCAGGCTGATCTCGTGCCTGTTCGGTACGTCGCTGGACGGCGGGATGATTTCGGCCGCGTACGACCCGACGAAGCCGATCTCGCCGACCAACAACCCGTACGATCCGTCAGGCGCCTATCAGTGCTCGACGCAGATGCAGGGGCACGCGGATCCGATCCCGTTCGAGCCGACGGTCGGCTGGGACGGTACGCTGAACGGCAACCTCGGCGAGCTGCTGATGGAGCCGTCGCTGCTGGGCGCGTATGAAGGCGCGGGCATCACGGTGCTGGGCAAGGGGGTGAAGCCGAGCGCGAACTGCACCGCGAACGGCGTCTGCACGCTGCTGACGCGGCACGACTGCACGACGGATCCGAACAACCCGAACTACAGCAACTTCCTGTGCAACCCGTCGCGCATCGACGGGATCACGGTCACCAACAGCTCGCAGGGCGGCGGCGGGATTTTCCTGCACGGCTGGAACCATTACACGGAGGTCTCGAACAACCGGGTGACCGGCAATGCCGGCACGCTGTCGGGCGGCATCACGGTCGGCCAGGTGGAGGTGCCCGACGGCACCATCGCCGCGGACGGCGTGACGCAGTTGCCGTTCATGTACAACACGTTCGTCAACGTTCACCACAACGCGGTGACGGGGAACGCGTCGTACGGCGACGAGATCAACTCGACCACGCCGTCGTCGGCGGGTGGCGTGACGCTCTGCTCGGGCGCCGACTACTACAAGTTCAACTACAACTGGGTGTGCGGCAACATCAGCAGCGGTGACGGCGGCGGCGTCGCGCACTTCGGGTTCAGCTACAACGGCGACCTGTCGCACAACGTGGTGCTGTTCAACCAGAGCAACAACCCGACGTTGCCGACGTACGGCGGCGGCATCATCGCGCAGGGCGTGCCGCCCGACGGCACCTTCTGCGAGAACAGCCTCGTCGACGTCGACTGCGCGCCGCAGCTCTCCGACGGCATCGGCCCGGATCTGGTGATCGACGGCAACCTGATCATGGGCAATACCGCGGAAAGCGGCAAGGGCGGCGGCCTGCGGCTGCAGAACGTCAACGGCACGGACGTGCAGCGCAACCTCGGCAACCCGAACAAGTGGTACCAGGTGCGCGTCATCAACAACATCATCGCGGACAACGTGGCCGGCTGGTCGGGCGGCGGCGTGTCGCTGCAGGATGCGGTGCGCGTGAACTTCATCAACAACACGGTGATCGCGAACGATGCGACGGCGTCGGCGGGCGTGCTGTTCAATACGCCGGCCGCATCGCAGTCGAACGTGCCGCCGCCCGGATGCACGAGCAGCCCGAACAGCGCGGACTCGACCTGCACGAGCTTCATCGAGGCCTCGACGCAGCAGCCGGCCGGGCTGGAGACGACGTCCCATACGCAGAACCTGCTGGCAGCGTTCGTCCCGCCCGCGAATTTCAACGGGCACGTCAGGTGTCCCGCGGATGCGCCGAACTGCACGAAGTTCTCGAACCCGGTGCTGACCAACAACCTGTTCTGGCAAAACCGCTCGTTCTACATCTCGGTGAGTTCGCAGCCGAACCCGAACATCCCCGGCGTGCAGAACGCGGTCACGTTGAACCCGGTCCTGAACCAGAAGGGGCAGTCGACTGGCTACTGCGTGACGGGCGGCACGACCCCGCCGTTCTATTGGGATATCGGCGCGTACGGCGACACCGGGCCAGCCAATCATCAATCCGGGCTGACGATGAATCCGCAGCATTCGATCATGACCAGTACGGCGGGCTACGCCACGACCAACATCGCGGCGGATCCACAGACGGTGGGCCAGTACTGCAACGGGTCGCGGGTGCCGCCGGAAGCCGGCGGGAACGGCTTCGCCGTGCCGCCCGGGATCGCCGACGCGGTGCTGCCGAATCCGCTGTTCGGGTTGATGCCGACGGCCACGCCCGATGAAGGCAACCAGTGGATCAACATGTCGTACGGGCCGCTGTCGCTGTTCAACGAGGCGCTCACGCCGGGCAGTACGGGTTACAACGTGATGATGGGCAACTACTCGATCAAGGGCACGTCGCCGGCGATCGGGGCGGCCACCGGGCATGGCGCACCGAATCACGACATCTTCGGTACGCCGCGGCCGCAAGCCAACGGCTACGACATCGGCGCGGTCGAGTACGTGTCGCCGGGCCTGCTTGGCGGCCTGCTCGGCGGCGGCGGGCCGATCGACCCGCTCGCACTGGGGGGCCAGCCGACCGGCCTTGCCGCGCTTATCCCTGGGGGCGGCGGAATCCCGGGCGGCGGTGGCATCCCGGGTGTCGGCGGAATTCCGGGTGTCGGCGGAATTCCGGGCGGCGGTGGCATCCCGGGTGTCGGCGGAATTCCGGGTGTCGGCGGAATTCCGGGCGGCGGTGGCATCCCGGGTGGCGGCGGAATCCCGGGTGTCGGTGGCATCCCGGGCGGCGGCGGCATCCCGGGCGGCGGTGGAATCCCGGGTGCCGGTGGCATCCCCGGCGTCGGCGGCATCCCGGGCATCGGCGGAATCCCGGCCATCTTCAGCCGTAACGTACCGCTGCCACCGATCGTGGCGCCGGCGCTGAGGCGGCCGCTTGCAGGGGCGCGGCTGGCTCCGCCGGTGACCCGGCCGCGGCCGGCCGGCGCGCTGACGCAGTCTCCGGCGCTCGCGCGGCCGCCGTCAAACGTGCTGCTGCAGGCCCCGG
>NZ_VWWH01000085.1:0-31440 GCF_011753045.1 Burkholderia sp. Ap-955 | reverse complement strand
GACGGCTGCCACGCGGTCGACACGCCGCAGCAGGTCGCCGACGCCGCCGACCTGATCTTCCTGACGGTGCCCGACGACCATCTCGCGTCGGCCGCCGCGGCGCTGCGCTTCGACGCGTCGCGCGCCGCGCAGCAGGCCGTCGTTCACTGCAGCGGCGCGTCGGCGGTCGCCCTGCTCGATCCGGCGAAACGGCAAGGCGCGGCCACCGGCGGCTTCCATCCGCTCTACCTGTTCGGCGGCACCGACGCCGACCTCGCCCGCATCGACGGCTGCTCGGTCACGATCGAAGCCGACGGCGCGTTGCATGCGACGCTGCTGCGACTTGCTGCCGCACTCGGCTGCCATCCGCTGTCGATTCCGGCCGGCGGCCGGATGCTCTATCACGCGGCCGCGCACTACGCGGCGAGCTTCGCGCTGTGCGGGCTGGCGGAAGCGGTCGAGCTGTGGCGCGGCCTCGGTTTCGACGAGGACGCCGCGCTGCGCGCGCTGCTGCCGATGCTGGCCGGCACGATCGAAACCGCGCGCGACAAGGGGCTCGCGAACGCGCTCTCCGGCCCGGTGTCGCGCGGCGACACGGGCATCGTCGAACGCCAGTTGGCACTGCTTGAAACGCGCGGCGGCGATCATGCGGCGCTGTACGCGCTGCTGACCCGCCGCGCGATCGCGCTCGCGGCGCAGCGCGCCACGCCGCCGGCGTCGCTGCCGGCGCTCGCCGAAGCCGTCGAAACGTCGCTCGCGCGCACCGCCGCACACCCCTCCCCGTCGCAAGACGAGGCGTGATAATGTGTCGGCCGATGCGCCGCCATCCGGCGTTGGCGGCCGCACGCTACTGACTAAAAAAGGATGCCAACGATGTTCGGCGAGATCGCCCGTTTTCTGCTCAATACCGTCTTCACGCTGTTCGGCGCCGCGCTGATCCTGCGCGTCTGGATGCAGGCCGTCCGCGTGCCACCGTACAACCCCGTCACGCAGGCCGTGCTGCAGGCAACCAACTGGCTCGTGCTGCCGCTGCGCCGCGTCATCGCGGGCGTGCGCGGCATCGACTGGGCCAGCGTCGTCGCCGCGCTGCTCACCGCGCTCGTCTACGTCGTGCTGATGGTCGTGATGGCCGGCTTCGACCCGGCCTCGGTGATCGCGACGCTCGTCGTGGTCGCGCTGCTCACCGTCGTGAAGTGGGCGCTCAATCTCGTGATCTGGATGACGATCCTGATGGCGCTGCTGTCGTGGCTCAACCCGCGTTCGCCGGCGATGCCGATCCTCTACCAGCTCACCGCGCCGTTCCTGAACCCGCTGCGCCGCATCATCCCGAACCTCGGCGGCATCGACCTGTCGCCGATCCTGCTGTTCGTTATCGTGCAGGTGCTGCTGATGGTCGTCACGCGCGCCGCCGTGTCGCTGACGATGTTCGGCATCTGACGCGAACGCCGCCCCCTACGCCGCCGGCCCCTGCGCCGGCGGTCCGCCGAGCGTGTCGATCACGCCGAAGCGCGCCGGCATCATCGCGTAGCACACGCGCACCTTCTCGCGCGACAGCCGGTCGAGCAAGCGCTGCGCCTCGTCCTCGGTGACGATGAATTCGATCTCGATCGCGAGCGACCCCTGCAGTTCGAAGAAGCGGTCCTCGTGCAGCACGCGATGCTGGCCGAACCCGGCCATCGCGCGAAACGCGGAGCCGCCCGCGACGCCCATCCGGTTCGCCTCCTCCAGCAGCCATTCCCACAGCGGCTTCCAGTGCAGCCGATGCTTCTCGTGCACATAGAAGCGCAGGAAGACCTTGTCCATCGCACCCTCCGATGGCGGCACGCTCAGGCCGCCGCGAGCCACGCGCGCGCGGTCCACATGCCGAGCGCCGTCAGCGCGAACGATCCAGTCAAGTGTAGGGCAGCCACCGCAAACGCCCATCCGAATTCGCCCTGCATCGCATGCGTCATCACTTCGACCGAATAGGTCGAGAACGTCGTGAGGCCGCCGAGAAAGCCCGTGATCACGAACAGCCGCCACTCGGGCGGCAGCCCGACGCGGGTCGTGAACACGACGGCGGCGATACCGATCACGTAGCCGCCGATCAGGTTCGCGGCGAGCGTGCCGAGCGGCACGGCGGGAAAGAATTCATTGAGCGCGAGGCTCAGGAACCAGCGCAGCAACGCGCCGAGCCCGGCGCCGACGAAGATCGCGACGATCGAATAGAACAAGGGCACTCCTCACTGACGCCGCCGCGTGGCCGACGCGGCCTACGCTGAACTGTATGCGGAATCGCGCCACGCCGGCAATGCCGGCGGCCCGGGCCCGCGAGCGCCGGATCGTGTCGCAATGGCGCGACGCGTTTCATTATTTCCAAGCGTGCACCGCACGTCGATATTTTCCAAACAATTACATCTGACATTACGAATCCATTTTGAATCGGCCGAATATTTATCGGCTTTTAAAAAATCGATAAAGCGATTCAAGTTAGCCCTTGAAAATGCGTGCTCCACGTATTTTCCCTCATCAGACATTCCCGAATCCGGCCGATATTCCATGCAATTGGCGCAGTCGATTTCGTAGAATTATTTTGCCAATCCACTCCATCGACATGGAGACTCGAAAAATGAACAATATCCGCCTGTCATCCATGTTGATTCCGGCGCTGTGCGCGTCGCTGCTCGCATCGGGCGTCGCGCTCGCCGACGGCAACGGGCCACCGTCCTACGTCGAGGGCAATCGTGCACCGAAAGGCTTCGCACGGCCGCCGTTCCACACGAAGCCGCGTGCAAGCACGGCCGCGATCGCCGGCCTCACGCCGGCACTCACCCGACATGCATACGGCTTCGACTCGATTGCCAACCAGGGCGACGGGACGACCATCGCGATCGTCGACGCATACGACGACCCGAAGATCGAGTCCGATCTCGGCGTGTTCAGCAACGCATTCTCGCTGCCGGCCTGCACGTCGTCGAACGGCTGTTTCACCAAGGTATACGCACGCGGTACGCGGCCCAGGACGGATTCGGGCTGGTCGCTCGAGATATCGCTCGACGTCGAATGGGTGCATGCGATCGCGCCGAAGGCGAAGATCGTGCTCGTCGAGGCTGCATCCGCCAGCTTCAGCGACCTGCTGGCCGCGGTCGACGTCGCGGTGAAACGCGGCGCGTCGGTCGTGTCGATGAGTTTCGGCGGCAATGAGTTCAGCAGCGAGACCGGCTCCGACAGCCACTTCAACGTCCCGGGCGTCACGTTCGTCGCGTCGTCCGGCGACAGCGGCACCGGGACCGAGTACCCGGCGGCATCGCCCTACGTGGTGTCGGTCGGCGGCACGACGCTGTCGTCCGATGCGGCCGGCAACTATGTCGGCGAAGCCGCATGGAGCGGCAGCGGCGGCGGCGTGAGCACGACCGAGGCCGAGCCGGCCGGACAGACCGCGTGGCCGATTCCGGTGGCCGGCAAGCGCGGCGTGCCCGACGTCAGCTACGACGCGAATCCGTCCAGCGGTTTCGCCGTGTACGACTCGGTCACCTATCAGGGGCAGGCCGGCTGGTTCCAGGTCGGTGGTACGAGCGCAGGCGCGCCGCAATGGTCGGCGCTCGTCGCGATCGCCAATTCGCTGCGCACGGCAGCCGGCAAGAAATCGTTGAGCGGTAGCTACGACGCGCTTTATACGGTCGGCAAAACCGCCTACGGCAGCGACTTTCACGACGTGACGATCGGGTCCAACGGCAATTGCGGCAGCGTCTGCAACGCGGCGGGCGGCTACGACTACGTGACGGGACTCGGTTCACCCGTCGCGCCGGCGCTCGTGCAGGCGCTCGTCGCGCAGCCGTAACTGCGCGGTCGTCGCCGGTCGGCCAGTGGCGCGGCGCTCAGTCGCCGTGCCAGGCACGATCAAGCACGCTCAGCGTTGCGCGTGCACCGCCCTTCAAGCCGATCACGTCCGCACGGTGCGCATGCGCTTCGCGTGCGTTGATGCGGATCACGTCCGCACCGAGCCGTTCGCTCAGCAGGCGCACGGTCGGGATCGCGGTGCCCGCGCCGATCTCGACCACGGCGACCCGCCCGGCCTGCGCGAGCCAGTCTTCCAGCGCGCGTTCCTGCGCGTCGTAGCGCGCCCCGAGCCAGCCGGTGTCGCCGAACATCAGGATGTTCGGCCGCGCGAGGCCGCCGCAGTGCGGACAGCGCGGCAGGTCGCCGACGAGGCGGCAGGTCGCTTCGTCGACGTCCGGCACGAACGGCGCCGCATCCCACGTGTCGTCCGAACAGGGGCGCAGGCACTGCATCGCGTGGATCGAACCGTGGATCTCGACGATCCGCGCCGGATCGAAGCCGGCTTTCTGGAACTGGCCGTCAACGTTGCTGGTCAGCACGAAGCCGCCGTTCGGCATCGCGTCGATCCAGCGACGCAGGATCGCGAAGCCCGCATGCGGCACCGTCGCGCGGTAAAGCGCGAGACGGTGCCCGTAGAAGCCCCACGCGAGCGGCGCGCGTGCCCGGAATGCGTGCGGCGACGCGATCTCGTGAAACTCGAAACGCTCGTGGCGCAGCGCCGGATACGCACGCCAGAAGCCGTCCGTGCCGCGAAAATCGGGCAGCCCGGAATCGACGCCCATGCCGGCGCCGGCCGTCACGAGCAATGCGTCGGCACGCGCGAGCGCGGCGACGGCGGAAGCGACGAGATCGGCGGGCAGTTGCGCGGCAGCAGCAGCAGCGGTGGCGGCAGCGGAATCGGAAAGCGGCATGATGGGACGGAGGTAGCGTCGGGCGGTGCGCGGGTGGCGTCGCGATCATACGCCGGTTCGCACGCGCCGCGGCATGCGCAATGCAACGGCTTGACCCGATGCTCGCCCGGCCGCGAGGGATGCGGTCAGCCGGCCGATGCAGGGGGCGGCCGGCGGTGCGCCCGCTGGCCGAGTCCCCGCCTGTTCAGCTATCCGAATCGTCCAGCGCGACCGGAATGTCGTCGGCCGCGAAATAGACCGGCTTGCCGAGCTGCCGTGCGAGACCGACGTCCATGTCCGCCCCGCGCGACGCGCCGTCGATGCGCAGCACGGCATCGCAGCGGCGCAGCAACCGGTGCGCGGCCGGATACAGGAACGTCTCGCTGATCGCGTCGCCGACCTGTCGCGACCCGGCCGCGACGGCGAGCGGCAGCGACACCCATTCGCCGATCATCGGCACGTGTCCGCGGCGATACACGGCAAGCGCCGCCTGCTCCAAGCGGTGCAGGTTCGCGGCGATGCGCGCGGGGTCGCCATCCGTGCCGCTGCGATAGGGGCCGGCGACCAGCACGAGCAGCGGCGTCATGCCGTGCGCGCGCCGGCGGTTTCCCGCAGCGCGACGTACTGGAGCAGCATGATCGTCTTCGCATCGACGATCTCGCCGCGTTCGATCGCGTCCAGCGCCGCCTGCAGCGGCATCTCGACGACCTCGAGATCCTCGCCCTCTTCCGCGACGCCGCCGCCGTCGCCGGTGCGCAGCGACGCATCGTATTCGCCGACGAAGAAATGCAGCTTCTCCGTCACCGAGCCGGGGCTCATGAACGCCTCGAACACCTTGCGCACGCCGCGCACGCGATAACCGGTCTCCTCCTCGGCCTCCGCGCGGATGCGGGCTTCGGGCGTCGCGTCGTCGAGCAGGCCGGCGGCGGCCTCGAGCAGCATGCCGTCGTGCCCACTGACGAACGCCGGCATCCGGAACTGCCGCGTCAGCAGCACGTCGCCCGTCCCGGCGTTGCGCAGCAGGATGGTCGCGCCATGGCCGCGATCGTAGGTCTCGCGGCTCAGGCGCTGCCACGTTCCGTCGCGGCGCAGGAAATCGAACGTCACCTTCTTCAGCACATACCAGTCATCGGACAGCACCGTCGTATCGACGATGCGGACACGGTCCCGCGTTGCAGCCATCGCAGCCTCCGGTTCGACAAAAGACGGCGCCCATGGTAACGTGCATATTCGTGCAACTTCAAGAAAATTCGTGCAATCACGATGCTGACGACTCAACGCAAGAAAGCGATCCTCGACGCACTCGCGCGCGACGGCCAGGTGCTGGCGGTCGAACTGAGCGCGCAATTCGGCGTGTCCGAAGATACCGTCCGCCGCGACTTGCGCGAGCTTGCGGCCGAAGGCCTGCTGCAGCGCGTGCATGGCGGTGCGCTGCCGGCATCGCCCGCCGTTGCGCCGTTCGCGCAGCGCGAGGCGCTCGAGACGGCGGAGAAGCGGCGCATCGCGCGGCGGGCCGCGGAGATGATCGCGCCCGGGCAGGTGGCGATCGTCGACGGCGGCACGACCTCGGCGCTGCTCGTCAGCCAGTTGCCGGCCGACCTGCGCGCGACGATCGTCACGCACAGCCCGAGTGTCGCGGTCGCGCTCGCCGCGCATCCGTCGATCGACGTGATCCTGATCGGCGGGCGGCTCTACAAGCATTCGATCGTGGCCGTCGGCGCGGCAGCGATGGAAGGCATTGCGCGCATCCATGCGGACCTGTACTTCATGGGCGTCACGGGTGTGCATCCGGTCGCGGGGCTCAGCACCGGCGATTTCGAGGAAGCGGCGATCAAGCGCGCGCTCGCCGAACGGGCGGCCGAGACGGTCGTGCTCGCGTCGCAGTCGAAGCTGCGCGCGGCGTCGCAGTTCGTGATCGGTGAACTCACGCTGGCGCAAACCGTGGTGGTCGAAAAGGAAACCGACGCCGCGCTGACGAAGCCGATCGAGGCGGCGGGCGTGACGGTCGTGCGCGCGTAGCGGCGCGGGGTTGCGGCCGTGCGGGATGTGCGGATGGTCGGATGTGCCTGAACACGTCCGTCGCTTCAACGGCACACTTTCATCGCATCGCCGCCGAGCCCCTGTCAGCGTGCTGACAGGGTCCGCTTGCTAACATGGGCGATCCGCCCAACCGCCACGCGCCGCCCGCCCGATGCCCCCGCCCTCCGCCGCCACCTCACCTGCATCGCCTGCAGGCGATGCGCCGCCGCCCGGCGTCCTCGCGCTGTTCATCGCGTTCTCGCAGATCGGCCTGACCAGCTTCGGCGGCGGGCTCAGCGGGCGGATGATGCGCGACTTCGTGTACGAGCGGCGCTGGCTCGACGAGGAGGCGTTCCTCAACGGCCTCGCGCTGTCGCAGGCGCTGCCGGGCGTCAACGTGAAGAACCTCGCGATCTGGATCGGCTACCGGCTCGCCGGATGGCGCGGCGCGGTGGCCGGCTTCACCGGCATCATCGCGCCGCCCGCCGTGCTGATCGTGCTGTTCGGCGTCGCATTCTCGACCCTCACGCGCTTTCCGCTCACGCATGTCGCGCTCGCCGGCGCGGCAGCCGCGGCGATCGGGCTGTCGATCTCGATGGCGATCACGGCGGTGCGTCGATTGCCGCGCCGCGCGCTGCCGTTCGCGGTGATGGCGCTCACCTTCGTGTCGGTGGCCGTGCTGCACTGGCCGCTCGTGTGGACCGTGCTGGTCGGCGGCACGCTGAGCGTCGCGCTCGAATACCGCCGCGCGGCCGCGACGCCAGCCGGGAGCGACACGCGATGACCGCATCGCAACGCTACGCCGCGCTGTTCGGCGTGTTCGCGCCGCTGTCGATCGCAACGATCGGCGGCGGACAAGCGATCATCGCCGACATCCAGCGGCAGGTCGTCGACGTGCATCACTGGATGACCGCCACGCAATTCGTGAACGACTTCGCGATCGCGCGGATGGCGCCGGGCCCCGGCTCGCTGCTGGCCACACTGATCGGCTGGCAGGTGGCCGGCTTCTGGGGCGCGGTGATCGCGACGCTCGCGCTGTTCGGCCCGACGGCGTTCCTGATCTATGGCGTCGCGCATCTGTGGCGGCGGCACCAGGGGGCGCGCTGGCAGATCGCGCTCGAGGCCGGCCTGCGCCCGGTCGCGGCCGGCATGATCCTCGCGTCGGTGTGGGTGCTGCTGCAGGCGCTCGACGGCGGCTGGGCCGCGCGCGCGATCGCGGTTGCGTCGACGCTGTGCGTGATTTACACGCGCATTCACGCGCTGCTGCTGATCGCGATCGGCGCGCTGTTGCTCGTCGGCGTGCACGCGCTCGGCATGTGATGCACGGCAACGCGGCACACGACGGCGGCCGCGAACGACGCAACCGATACCTGCACAACGACTCGAGCGCGTCCGCACGCTTTTCACCGCTTGCGCACCCCGCTCGCACAACCCATCGCCTAGACGCCGCGAAACGCCGGCGCGCGCCGCTCCGCGAACGCGCGCAGCCCTTCGTCGAAGTCGCCTCCGTCGCAAGCCTGCCGGCGCAACTCGGCGATCCGTTCGAACGCATCGGCCGGCAACGGCCGCGCGTCCTGCAGCACGCGCAATTGCTCCTTCACGGCGTGCACCGCGAGCGGCGCCTTCGCGGCGATCGTGCGCGCGACGTCGAGCGCCGCATCGTCGACACCACCCGCGTCGGCCAGCCGGTTCACGAGCCCGTGATGCGCGGCGCGCTCCGCATCGAGCGGCTGCGCGCAGAAGAACATCTCCTTCAGCACGTGGATCGGCAGGTTGTCGTAGAAGCGCAGCAGGCCGCTCGTCGAATACGGCAGGCCGATGTTCGCGGGCGTCATCGCGAAACGCGCATCGCGCGCCGCGACCACCAGGTCGCAGCTCATCACGAGATCGACCGCCCCGCCCCACGCCGAACCCGACACCGCTGCGATCACCGCGCCCGGATAGGTTCGCACGCGCCGCAGCGCCCGTTCGAGCGGCTTGCCGTATGCGAGCGGATCGCGATCGTCGGCCAGTTCGCGCAGGTCGTGCCCCGCGCTCCACACGTCGCCGCTGCCGTCGTTCGACAGGATCACGACGGGCGGCGGACGATGTTCGGCCAGCGCGTCGAGGCGCGCGACGAGCGCATCGAGCAACGGTGCGTCGAGCGCATGCCGTCGCGCCGGATTCGCGAACCGCACGCGCGCGATCCGTTCTCCGACCCTGTCGACCGTCACGTTCGACGCGCCTTCGTGTTTCGTCGTGTCGCTCATTGCACGGCCTCCGCCACGGCTTGCGCCTGGAAGATCGCGCGCTCGGCCAGCAGCGTATCGATCGCATCGTCGCCGTAGCCGGCTTCGCGCAGTACGTCGACCGTATGCTCGCCGAGCAGCGGCGGCGCATGACGCGTGCGCGGCGCCGGCATCTCGTCGCCCATCCCGCCGAGCGGCGTGACGACCTGGCGCAGCGTGCCGAGCGTCGGATGCGCGACCGGCTCGACCAGCCCGCAATGCGCGAGCTGCGGATCGGCGAACACTTCGTCGAGCGTGTTGATCGGCCCGGCCGGCAGCCCGGCGTCGACGAAACGCTGCGTCCATTCGCGCTTGCCGCACGTGCGCAGCCGGCTTTCGAGCAACGCTTTCAGTTCGTCGCGGTGCGCGACGCGCGCATCGTTGGTCGCGAAGCGCGGATCGCTCGGCAGCTCGGGGAGGTCCAGCAACTGGCACAGCCGCAGCCACATGTCGGTCGTGATCGGCGCGAGGTTGAGCGGCCCGTCGGCCGTCTCGAACACGCCATACGGCGCGATCACCGCATGCGCATTGCCGGTGCGCCGCGGCACGTCGCCGAGGCTCAGGTAGCGTTGCCCGTGCACGCTCAGCAGCGAAACGAGGCTTTCGAGCAGCGACGTGCCGACATGCTGTCCGCGCCCGGTGCGCTCACGCTCGTACAGCGCCGCCATCACGCCGGTCGCGACCCACATCCCCGAGCTGAGATCGCCGATCGCGGTGCCCGTGCGCGTCGGCTCGCCGTCGGGAAAACCGGTGAGGCTCATCAGCCCCGCATAGCCCTGCGCGATCTGGTCGAAGCCCGGCCAGTCGCGCAACGGGCCGCGCGGGCCGAACGCGGTGACGCTGCCCATCACGAGCCGCGGATCGTGCTCACTCAGCGCGGCATAGCCGAGCCCCATCGCGTCCATCGTGCCCGCCTTGAAATTCTCGATCACGACGTCGGCCTGCGCGATCAGCCGGCGCACGACGTCGAGGCCGGTCGGCTGCCGGAAATCCACGCAGATGCCGCGCTTGTTGCGGTTGCAGGACAGGTAGTACGTGCTCACGCCGCGATCGAACGGCCCCCATGCGCGGCTCATGTCGCCGTGCGGCCCCGACTCGACCTTGATCACGTCGGCGCCGAGATCGGCGAGCACCATCGAGCAGAACGGCCCCGACAGCGCGCGGCTCAGATCGACGACCCTGATTCCTTGTAATGCCTGCATTCCGGACTCCTGATATTGATGACTGGGTGTGGCTGGATGCCGAGCGTTCGCGGCGTGCCGCTCATTCGGGCAGCGTCTGGTGACGCGTTTCGACCGCGAACGGCAGGATCAGGATGCCGAGCCCGAACACGGCCGCGGTCCAGGCGACCGGCACGCCGAGCGATCCGTAGCCGTGTATCGCGGCGCCGAGCAGGAAGTTCACGCCCGCGCCGATGAAGCGGCCGACCGACGCGTTGAACGCGAACGCGGTGGCCCGCACGCGCGTCGGGTACTGCTCGGGCAGCCACAGCGAGAAGATCGCGAAATTGCCGCCGAAGAAACCGAGGAACGCGAGCGACACCATGAACGCCGCAAGCCCGTTCGGCTGGTAGAACGCCCAGCCGAACGCGAACACGATCGATGCGGCCATGCCCGCGAAATACACGCCGAGCGCCGTGCGCCGGCCGAGCCGCTCGGAGAGCCACGGCGCAACCAGGCAGCCGGCGATCGTCGCGCACGACAGGATCGCCGCGCCGATCGATGCAAGCCGCATCGCGCCGATGTGATCGATGCCCGCCCGCGCCGCCAGCGTGCTGACCGCGCTCGCCTCGTACACGGAACCGGCCCACAGCCCGACGATGGCGACGCCGACGAGGCTCGCGCTCGTGAGCGTGCGCCGCAGGAAGGCCGGCGCGAAGATCTCGCGCAGCGGATGCGCACGCCGAGCGTCGGCCACGTCGCCGTCGCGTGCATCATGCCGGCGCCACTGGCCGGGCTCCTTCACGCGCATCACGGTGAACACCGCGAGCAGCGCAGGCGCGAGGCCGCACAGGAACATCGCGCGCCAGCCGTAGGTCGCGCCGATCGTGTAGTTCAGGCACGCCGCGATGAAGAAGCCGAAGTAGTAGCCCGTCTGCAGGTAGCCCGCGCCCATCTTGCGGCGGTCTTCCGGCCAGCTCTCGGCGACGTAGGTGCCCGCGAGCGCCCATTCGCCGCCGACGCCGATCCCGGCGATCAGCCGGCACGCGGCCAGCGCCCACACGTCGTGCACGAACGCGGCTGCGCCGGTGAACACCGAGTAGATCAGGATGCTCGCGGCGAGCGTGCGCACGCGGCCGAAGCGGTCGGCGAGCGGCCCCCAGATGAACGACAGCCCCCAGCCGATCAGGAACAGCGCGAACAGGATCGAGCCGTACATCCCGAGATTCGCGGGCGTCGCCGCGATGCCGGACGCCGGCAGCAGCTCGGTCAGCGCCGGAATCAGCACCAGCGCGTAGATCACCGAATCCACGCCGTCGAGCACCCAGCCCGCATACACGGCCCAGAATCCCTTGACCTGCTCGCGTGTGAGCGGCGTGCGCCGCGGCTTCGCGCCGGCCGCCGGCGCGTCGATCGCCTTGAACATCTTCGTCTCCTTGCCGGCGGGGCCGGCGCTTTTGCCGCGTCCGGTCCGGGATGGCCGGGAGGCTGGCTCTTTTGTGAGACGAGTATAGAAACACCATCGATCGGGGAAAAATATGATATTCATCTTGCTCGATCGGATTCGCTTATGGTTCGAATCGGGAGGAGCGGCGATGGACTTGAGGCAGTTGCGCTATTTCGTGAAGGTCGTCGAATGCGGCAACGTCACGCATGCGAGCGAGGCGCTGCATGTCGCGCAGCCGGCGGTCAGCCAGCAGATGCGCAATCTCGAACAGGATCTCGGGATGCAACTCCTCGAACGCAGCGTGCGCGGCGTTGCGCCGACCGCCGCCGGCCGCACGCTGTACCAGCACGCGCTCGAGTTACTCCGCCAGGCCGACGGCACGCGCGAGCTGCTGCGCCGCGACGCCGACACGCCGCAGGGCCGCGTGACGGTCGGCATGCCGTCGAGCACCGCGCGCGTGCTGGCCATCCCGCTCGCCCGCGCGGTGCGCGACCGCTATCCGGGCATCATGCTGGAGCTGATCGAGGCGCCGAGCGCCGATCTCGACACGCTGCTCGAACGCACCCGGCTCGATCTCGCGATCGTCGTCGACGCGGTCGACACACGCGGCATCGCGGTCCACCGGCTGCTGACGGAAACGCTGTACCTGATCACGTGGCCCGGGTTCCCGGTGCCGGACGATCCCGTGCCGCTCGACGCGATCGCGCAGATGCCGCTCGTGCTGCCGAGCGCGCCGAACACGATCCGCAACCGCGTCGACTGGGCGATGCGCGAGGCCGGGCTGTCATACGAGATCAGCTTCGAGGCGAGCTCGACCGGGCTGCTGTTCGCGGCCGTGATGGCGCAGCTCGGCGTGACGATCCTGCCGTGGACGGCCGCGCACGTCGAGATCGAGGAGCGCAAGCTCAAGCTGTCGACGGTCGCGCACCGGCTGTTCGCGCGCGACCTGTCGCTGTGCTGGCACGATACGGCGCTCGTCAGCAACGCGGTGCAGAAGGTGAAAGCGGAGATCGTCCGGCTGTTCGACACGCTCGGGCAGCGGCCCGAGTGGGCTGCCGGGCAGGCCGACGGTGCGTGATCGGGGCGCCGCGTGCGTTGCGCCTTCCTTGTGTTGCGAAGGCGCGCGTACTAAGCTCCGTTCATCCTGGGTACCGCTGACACCCTCACTTCTCCTCGCCGCTCGGTATAAGCGTCGGGGGAAGGAGGCCGTTCGTGTCCCCGCTCCAGTCTGCCTGGCTTCTGCTGGGCGTCAGTGTCATCGCCGAAGTGCTCGGCTCCGTCGGACTGAAATACTCCGCCGGATTCTCCCGCCCGCTCCCCTCCGCACTCACCGTCGTCTGTTACGCATGCGCGGTCTGGCTGATGGCGCTCGCGACGAAGCGCCTCGAAATGGGGCTCGCCTATGCGAGCTGGGCCGCCGCCAGCACCGCGGCCACGGCCGTGATCGGTATCGTCTGCTTCGATGAATCGGTGTCGTCGCTGAAGCTCGCCGGCATCGCGCTGACCGTCTGTGCGCTGGTCGCGCTCAACCTCGGGGAAGCGGCTACGCACTGATCGTGACCGCCGCCGGTTGACGGCACACAGGCGCCGGGGGGCATTGACAACCTCCCCCGGCGCCCCTTAACGTTGCTCGCATCCTAACCGTCACCGGTTCAGCTTAAGAGGTTGTCGGCCCGCTCGTGCTCGACACCTCTGCCTTCATCGAAGGCCTGCTGCTTGGCGCCGGACTGTTCACGTCCGTCGGACCCAAGGACGCTTTCGTCATCAAGCGCTCGATCTCGAGCCCCCATCTGCTTTCCATCGCCCTCGTCTGCGCAGGCAGCGACGCGCTGCTGATCGCACTCGGCGCGCACGGGTTGTCGTCGTTGCTGTCGCGATATCCGGGCGTGGTATCGGCCGCGCTGTGGGCCGGCATCGCGTATCTCGCCGGCTATGGCCTGCTCGCGCTGCGCTCGGCGATCCGGCGACGACAGCCGGAGCACGTCGACGGTCCGCGCACGGGCAGCGAACTCACACGCTCGCGCACGGTGCTCGCAACCGCCGCCGTCTCGCTGCTCAATCCGTATGCGTGGATCGACACGGTGCTGCTGCTCGGCACCGTGATCGTGAGCCACTCGCCGGCCACACGCGCACCGTTTGCGATCGGCGCGATGACCGCTTCGCTCGCGTGGTTCCTGATGCTCACGTATGGCGCCCGCGCATGCCGTGCATGGTTCGCCCGCACGCTCGCATGGCGTGTGCTCGATTGCTTCGTCGCGGCGATGATGCTCGGCTTCGCGGTGCGTTTCGCGATCGACGCGCTACAGGCGTCGGTGGCCCGATAACGTGCGAAACACGTTGCGCGCACCGGCATGCAGCTCGAAGCCGATGCCCGGCGCCTGCGGCACGCGTGCGTATCCGGCGTCGACGCTTGCGCCATCGGCCAGTCCGCTGAACGGATGAAACGCGAACGGACTGACTTCCGCACCGCCAAGCCCGAGCGCCGCGACGACGTGCAGCGAGAACAGGTGGCCGCCATGCGGCCAGAACGCATCGCGCCGCCAGCCGCGCGATGCAAAGTGTTCGACGATCTGCAGATAGCCCGGCAGCCCGTAGCCATGCACCGGATCGAATACGAGCACGTCGCGCTCGGGCCGCAGGCCGCCGTAGCGGTCGAGCAGCTTCGCTTCCGCGAGCGAGAACAGCGCCTCGCCGGCCGCGATCGGCGGTGCGTAGCGCGTGGCGATGTCCGCCTGCAGCGGCAGGTCGAGCGGATCGCAGATGTCCTCGAACCACCAGAGATCGAACGGCGCGAGCATCGCGGCGGCCGCGCCGACGGTCGCCGCGTCGTACGTGTTCATCGCGTCGACCGCGAGGTGCGAACTGTCCGCTAATTGCGTGGCGGCCGCTTCGATGCGCCTGCGGTCCTGATCGAAGTCCGCGCCGCCGATCTTGATCTTCGCGTGCGTGTAGCCGAGATCGGCGATACGGCGCATCTCGTCCGACAGACGCACGAGATCGTCATGCGGATAGCGGTAGCCGCCGCCGGCGTACACACGCACGCTTGGGGCGGCCGTGCGTCCAAGTCGGTCGGCGAGAAAGCGAGCGAGCGGCACATCGGCGATCTTCGCGGCAGCATCCCAGATCGCCATGTCGAGCGTGCCGACTGCGACGCATCGTTCTCCGTGCCCACCCGGCTTCTCGCCGGCCATCATCGCGCGCCATGCGCGGAACGGGTCGAGGTTCGTGCCGGCTTCGTCGGCGAGCGTGTCGGCCGCGGCCAGCAGGCGCGGCGCGAACCGTTCGCGAATCAGGCCGCCCTGCGCGAAACGGCCGATCGACGCGTAGCCGTAGCCTGTCACCGGGCGGCCATCGCGCACGACATCGGTGGTGACCGCGACAATGCTCGTCGTCAGGCCGCCGGACGGGATCGCCGGATCGGCGTAGCGGGACACGGGAATCGCTTGTTCGTGGATCGCGGTGATGCGCATGGTCGGGGGTTCCGAAGGTGACGGCCGAGGCGCTGGCGCACGAGGTACGCGATGCGGCCGGAACGATGGGCGAACCGCTGCATCATAGGCGCTGTCGCTGCAGGCTGCAGGCGAGCACTACCGTGGCGGACGATCACGCTGCAGCCGCTGCATGAGCGCGGAATTCCGAACCGGAACGCGTTCTATTGAGCCGGAATCCTCCGCTTGCCCTCCCGGCTCCGGGAACCGGGAAGGGATCGGGCGACGAAGGGATGCGTCGATCGGGTCGACCGGCCCGCTCAGGCAAAGACGAAGTACTTGCGCACCGTTTCCACCACTTCCCACGTGCCTTTCATGCCGGGTTCGATCACGAACACGTCGCCGGCCTTCAGGTGCACCGCCTCCTCGCCTTCCGGCGTGATGATGCAGTAGCCGTCGAGGAAGTGGCAGTACTCCCACTTTTCGTAGTTCACCTCGAACTTGCCCGGCGTGCAGATCCAGGTGCCCATGATCTTGCTGCCGTCCTTCGAGAGGTAGGCGTTCAGGTTCACGGTGTGCGGATCGCCGCCGATGCGCTTCCACTTGGTCGCATCAAGGACGGGGGTCGGGCAGGTTTCGCGCAGAACGGTGATGAAATCGGACATGTCGGCTCCAGACTAACGATCGTATGAGAGGCCTGTCACGTTAGTTCGAAAGCGTCGTGGGGACTTGTATGCTTCCGACGCGGACTCGTCTATTTTCGACACTGGCCTGCGGGCGGGCACTCCGCTTCGGCAGTTATTCAATTGTCCGGTTGAGGATCGGCATAATGCCAAATGACCATCCCCCACGCTGTGCGCTGCGGCCCCGGCATGGGCGCTCCGGCCTCGACATGAACCGAATCCTTCACGGCTGGGCTTTGCCAGTAACCGGTGCGCGGACAAGGCTCTCCGGGCAGCACCCGTAGCCGCGGTTGCGCGACCGGCTTGGGGATGTACGTTTCCTCCTCCGCCGGAATGCTGCCATCCTGGTAACGCTTGTCTTCCCACAGCAGCCGCCAGCGCACCATCTGTTCGTCGTTGGACCCTTCCAGCAGGTACTTGTGGGCAACACTGCCTCTGAGGAAGTAGCTCGGACAGCCCACCTTGCCGGACGGTAACCATGGCTCCCAGATACCCTCGACTGGAATCTCCTGATCGCTGTATATCTCGCCGCTTGCGGATTCGTTCTTGGGCGGACAGGGCGGAAGCGATGCGGGATAGCTGCGACCAGGTGGCCAATATCGCCAAGCCGGAAGGGGCGCATTTTCGAACATGGATTCATAGGTCCAGTGCTCGAAAACGCGGGTTCCGCCATCCTCACGTGTTCCGTATGCAAGCATCCCGATATAACCGAATCCGACCGAGCACTTGAGCGCCAGACAGCTCAACTCTTCAATCCACGCCCCTTCCGCATACCCCGTTGCATATTCGAAATCGGAATATCTCGTATCCCTCACGCCAAGCGCGTGGAAAAACGGGTCGTATGTTCGACCGATCTCGTGCGCACTCCGCCCGAACAAAAGCTCGCCCCCCTTCTCGCTACCGGTGATGATCGCACCGTAAGCCGATCGCTTGTCGGCACCTTGCCGCAACGTCTCAATGCCTTGACCCATCCTCACCAACGCATTCAGGAAATCGCTGACATACGCAGCCTCCAATTCCGCCTGATTGGGGCTCGGCGTATCCAATTGCCTGGCGTACGCGTGAAGAAAATCCCTGAACAGATCAACTGCATGATTGAGGAACGTAACGCTTGTCCATTTCTTGAGCAGGTAAAACGCTTTGGCGCGCGCATCCAGCTCCTGCTCAGGAGTCATGGTCAGAGTATTCAGCATCGTGGGTTCTGTTTTTCCGTCAATTGTTTGCCAGCGTCGGCTACCGCTGCTTGATCGAGCGCCGGTGCGGGAGTAAAAATCTCAGGATTCGAGCGGGAGGCCAATGTAAATCGCCCACGCCAGTTCGATAAGTCTCTCCTCCACGTTACCTGCCTTGACTCCCGGAATGTCTTCGAGAAGCAGCAGGATGCAGTCAATGAGAGCTGCTCGCGAGAAGCCGGGGCCGAAGCCTTCGCGAACTGCCATAGCCAGATCGCGAATCTGTTCGATGGTAAGCGGCGGAAAATCGTCGTGTTGTGAATATCGTCCATGCGACAACTATCCGGCCGATCCGGCAGTCAACACGACGGCGCCCATTTGCCATCAGTCAATTGCGCCCCTCCACCGCTAGCGAGGAAAAGGGCCGAAGCGTCTCCTCTCGGGGCAGTTCTGCAGGAGCGTTACCGGCAAGTCCGTAAACTTCGATTCCACTTAATAAACCGGCGCACGCGTAAATAAAGATTCCTGCCGGCCGATCATCCGGACCAAAAACAAAGTCTCCGAGAACATGCACCCCGACCCCGGGCGGAGCAGGCCGTCTGCCCCGAATCTAAAAATTGATGCTCGCGCAACCACATGGACAGCGCCATGGCATGACCTCGGCTTCCGCGAGTTGCTCAAGAAACGCTTGCGCCTCCGGTTCGCCGTGCATCAGCATCCAGCGAGCAAGCGACATCTCGAAAGCTGACAGTGGGCGGTTCATTTTCGGTTCCCAGGCAGTTCAATCTGGCTACGCGTCAGGCATCGTGGCCAGGTTGCCGCGACACCGTTGTTTCCGATGAAGACAAAGCCGGTGAAGGCACGATCCGCGATCCGGATATACCCCTTCCCGACGTTCTCGGCAATGAAATCGAGCGCCGGCTCCATCGGCAAAAGATCGCCGACCTTCCGGTGGACGTGGATGACGAAATCATCGGCTCCGATCGTGGAGAGCATTTTTCGCAGCAAGTCGCGATCGACGACGCCATGCCGAAAGAGGTGTATCCATTCGCACTTGACGAGATCGATCTGTGGATAGTGCTTGAGAACCAGCGAATGAACACGCCTCGGATTCATGTCGCTCCTTTGTGCGAACGGTCATTCATTACGCATGATGACCTCTCCGGAGCCATATCGGAAGACTCGTCTTCGACAGGTCCATACATGTCGAGATCGAGATTAATGCCCCTCGATCCTAATGCGAGCAGAGATGCAGCCGAAATCGAATCGCCATCGTTCCATCTGCCCATGAAGAGGCCGCAAAATACATCGGCCTTGTAGCGAGTCGTGATTGCCAGCCACACTTTCTCAGGCGGGCCATGCACACCTCCCGATTTATTCCGGCTATCCCGCCGCAAGCCCTGTTCGTCTTGGCCTCTTGGGGCACCGGCCGATTGAAGGGATCGGAATGCAATTGTCGCCGACCGAGCCAACCCTGCTGAAGCCGGGAGTTTCCCGGTCGCACACAACCGCCCCAGCATCGAGCGACACCAGTCTCGCTGCCACCTCCCAAAACCTCCCCCTTGCCATCCCCACCCGAACCCCTGTAGAATTGCGCGTTCTGCGGGCGTCGTATAATGGCCATTACCTCAGCTTCCCAAGCTGATGACGTGGGTTCGATTCCCATCGCCCGCTCCACTTTCCGGCTGCATCGCAGCCTGCGCATGAGCCGCCTCGTCGAAGGCGGCTTTTTTGTACCATGTGCCGGTTCCCCCGGCGCACTGCTGCGCGCAACGGGCCCTCGCCCGCAACCGAGCCTTTCTCTGTCACCGATGATGCACGACGATCCGAACGAAGGCGGCCTGCCGCCGCACGACGACGCCATTCCCGATGAAGCCGCCGAAGGCGCCGACGCAGTCAATCCGCTGCACCACCGCCGCATCCGCAGCTTCGTGACGCGCGCCGGCCGCGTGTCGACCGGCCAGCGCCGCGCGATGGACGAACTCGGCCCGCGCTTCGTGGTGCCGTATGCGCCGGAAGTGCCCGACTGGAACGCCGTGTTCGGCCGCAGCGCACCGCGCATCCTCGAGATCGGCTTCGGCATGGGCGCATCGACCGCGGAAATCGCCGCGAACCGCCCCGGCGACGACTTCCTCGGCGTCGAGGTGCACGAGCCGGGCGTCGGCGCGCTGCTGAAGCTGATCGGCGAACAGGATCTGCCGAACATCCGCATCATCCAGCACGACGCGGTCGAAGTGCTCGAGCACATGCTCGCGCCGGAAAGCCTCGACGGCGTCCACATCTTCTTCCCCGACCCGTGGCACAAGGCGCGCCACCACAAGCGCCGGCTGATCCAGCCGCCGCTCGTCGCGCATCTTGCGTCGCGCCTGAAGCCCGGTGCGTACATTCACTGCGCGACCGACTGGCAGAACTACGCGGAACAGATGCTCGACGTGCTCGGCGCGGAGCCGACGCTCGAAAACACGGCCGCCGACTACGCGCCGCGCCCCGACTACCGCCCGGTGACGAAGTTCGAACGGCGCGGGCTGCGGCTCGGCCACGGCGTGTGGGACCTGGTGTTCCGCAAGCGCGCAGCCTGAGCCCCCTGGCTGCGGCGGCACACGCCGCCCTGCTCCGGACAAGAAAAAGCCCGAGCGGCCTGCGCCGATCGGGCTTTTTTTCATGGAAGCGCGCCCGCCTTCGTGTTCGCGTCACGCCCAGTTCAGCCAGCCGCTGTACCCGACCAGCAGCACGAACAGCCCGAACGCGATCCGGTACCACGCGAACACCGTGAAATCGTGCGTCGCGACGTAGCGCAGCAGCCAGCGCACGCACACGAACGCGCTGACGAATGCCGCGACGAGGCCGAGCGCGAACAGGCCGAGCGAATCGACGGTGAACGCCTGCCAGTCCTTGACGGTTTCATAGAGCGTCGCGCCGAAGATGATCGGGATCGCGAGGAAAAACGAAAATTCGGTGGCGACGCGCCGGTCGAGACCGAACAGCATCCCGCCGATGATCGTCGAGCCCGAGCGCGACATGCCGGGAATCAGCGCAAAACACTGCGCGATACCGACCTTCAGCGCATCGAGCGGCGTCAGCGCATCGACCGACACCACGCGCGGCGGCTCGCTGCGCTCGCGCTGCCGCGCCTCGGCCCACAGGATGATCGCGCCGCCCACGACGAGCGCGAACGCGACGGGGACCGGCGAGAACAGCACGGCCTTGATCTTCTTCTCGAACAGGAGGCCGAGTGCGATCGCGGGAATCGTCGCGATCACGACGTTCAGCGTGAAGCGCCGCGCGTCGGGCCGGCTCGGCAGCCCGGACACGATGGACGCGATCCGTTGCCGGTATTCCCAGCACACCGCGAGGATCGCGCCGAACTGGATCACGACGTCGAACGTCTTCGCGTGTGAATCGTTGAAATTCAGGAAGCTGCCCGCGACGATCAGGTGACCGGTGCTCGACACCGGCAGGAATTCCGTCAGCCCCTCGACGACGCCGAGGATCAAAGCCTTGCAGATCAGGATCCAGTCCATCCGTGGCCCAACTCCGAAATGGTCGAATGAATGGGCCACTCTTCCACGCGCGGCCCCCCTCCGGCCGAGCGCGGTGCGTCGTCATTTTTCGACGATCGCCACGCGTATGCCGTTTGTAAGAATCGTAATTGTACCGGGTTCGTAATTCACCCCGGCAAACTGCAGTTGTTCGGGCTTGAACGTGTAGATCGGATAGTTGGTCAGCAACTGCGTCGCGAGCAGGCCGGCGGCCGCGCCGACCTGCTGCGCGTACATCTGCGCATCGCCGTCGAGCGCGAGGCTGTCGACGGCCGGCGACCTCAGCACGACCGAGCGGCTCGGCGCGTCGTAAGCCAGCTGGCCCGACACGGTGAACTTGCCGCTGACGGGCGCGCGCAGGAACGGGCTCACGAAGTGCGCGTCGAGTTGCACGGCCACGCGGTTCTGGTCGGGAAGCAGGTTGACGGCCGGGTTCGCGAGCGATACGTCGACGACCTGCGCGACCGTCTTCTGGTACGGGAACTTGCGCGCGACGGCTTTCTGCACGTCACCGCGCGAGAACGTGTAGTGATCGGGGATGAACGGGAACGTCGACGCGCACGCGGCAAGCGAGAGCGTCACGCCGATGGCGCCGACGGTTGCAGTAAGAAAACGGCGCCGGCCGGGCGCGCAAGATGCGGTCATGCTGAACACTCTCCTGGTTGCGACGGCCGCGTCGCGGCCTCGAGACGCGTGAGCCACGCGAGCGCGTCGTCGCGCGACGCGCCGCACATGTCCGCGGCCGGCTGCAGCCCGGAACAGCACGCGGGCCGCTCGGGGCGGCCGAAGATCCGGCAGCGCAGGTCGTCGCCGAGCTGCACGCAGCGCACGCCGGCCGGCTTGCCGTCGGGCATGCCCGGAATCGGGCTGGAAATCGACGGCGCGATGCAGCACGCGCCGCAGCCCTCGCGGCACGCATGCGGCGGCGGGACGGCTGACGCCGGGCGGACAGGCAATTCGACGGACACTCGGCTCTCTCGAACGAACAACAAAAAACGGTGCGGCAACCGGACGCGGTGCCGGCAGCCCCACCCCGCATTGTGCCATCGCCGGCTGCGACGTTATTACACAATGCAGCCGAATCGCGCGTTTATATACTCGAAAGCATCTAAAAAAGCGCGAGACCATCATGCGTTCCGGTTCTGCCGACACATTGTTCCGTCCCGATTTGCTCGCGAAATACGGCGCGAACGGGCCGCGCTATACGTCGTACCCCACCGCGCTGCAGTTCCGCGACGATTTCGACCCCGCCGACTATGCGCGCGCGGCAAGCGACCCCGGCGCGTCGTCGAGCGAGCTGTCGCTGTACTTCCACATCCCGTTCTGCAACACCGCATGCTTCTACTGCGGCTGCAACAAGATCGCGACCAACAACCACCGCCGCGCGCGCCCGTACCTCGACCAGCTCAAGCGCGAGATGGCGCTGCAGGCCGCATTGTTCGATCCCGCGCGCCCGGTCACGCAGTTGCATTGGGGCGGCGGCACGCCCACCTTCCTGTCCGACGACGAAACAGCCGAGCTGATGGCGGCCACCCGCGAGCACTTCATGCTCGCGCCGGATGCCGACGCCGAATTCTCGATCGAGATCGACCCGCGCACGGTCACGCCCGCGACGCTCGTCCACCTGCGCAACATCGGCTTCAACCGGCTGAGCCTCGGCGTGCAGGATTTCGATCCGGTCGTGCAGCAGGCGATCAACCGCATCCAGCCGCTGGCGATGACGGCCGACCTGCTCTCCGCCGCGCGCACGACGGGCTTTCATTCGGTGAGCGTCGACCTGATCTACGGGCTGCCGCACCAGACCGTGTCCGTGTTCGCGCGCACGCTGGAAACGATCATCGAACTCGCACCCGACCGGCTGTCGGTGTTCGGCTACGCGCACATGCCGCACCTGTTCAAGATGCAGCGGCAGATCGACGACGCGACGCTGCCGCTGCCGGAAACGCGCATCGCGCTGCTCGGCCTCGCGATCGACATGCTGACGTCGGCCGGCTACGTGTACATCGGGATGGATCACTTCGCGCGGCCGTCCGACGAGCTTGTGCGGGCGCAGAAGAACGGCACGCTGCAGCGCAATTTCCAGGGCTACAGCACGCGCGCGGATACCGATCTCGTCGGTTTCGGCGTGTCGTCGATCGGCAAGGTCGGCGACGTCTACGCGCAGAACGCGAAGGACCTGCCCGCCTACGGCGCCGCGCTCGACGCGGGCCGGCTGCCGATCGCGCGCGGCGTGCGGCTCACGCCCGACGACCGGCTGCGCCGCGACGTGATCACGCAGCTGATGTGCAACCTCGACCTGCCGTTCTCGCACGTCGAGGCCGCGCACGGCATCCGCTTCGCCGACCATTTCGCGCGCGAACTCGACGCGCTGCGCCCGTTCGAGCGCGACGGGCTGCTGACGATCGCGGCCGACCGCCTGACGATCCATCCGGCCGGCCGGATGGTCGTGCGCAACATCGCGATGGCATTCGACGCGTATCTCGGCCAGACGCCGCAGCAGCGCTACTCGCGCACGGTCTGAGCCCGACGGGCCCGGCCGGCCGCACGCGGGCGGCCGGTTTGATACAGTGTGGGGCTTACGCCCCGCCAGATTCCGCACGATGCGCACCACCAAAGCGACCCACGCGGTCGAACGCCTGAAGACCCGCTCCGGCAACCCGCAATTCGCGGCCGTCGCGATGGCGGGCGGCCTGTTCTATCTCGTCGACCGCTCCGGCGGCACCGCCGAGAAGCGCTGCGAGCCGCTGCCGCTCGACGAGTTCGTCAAGTTCGTCGACGAATTCGGCCCCAAAAAACCGCGCAAGGCGAGCAAGCTCGACCTCGCGTTCGAGGCGCAGATCAAGAAGAGCAAGGGGTAAAGGTCTGTTGCAGGCCGCCTGAAGGCTTCGCGGCCGCCCCGTTTGGTACAATCACGAAGTTTCTCTTTCCCCGCTGATGGCCGACGAGGCTGCGTGACCACACCATGAATATCGAAAACGCGCGTTTCAACATGATCGAACAACAGATCCGGCCGTGGGACGTGCTGGATCTCGACGTCCTGGGCCTGCTGTCGATCGTCAAGCGTGAAAACTACGTTCCGGCCGAATACCGCGATCTCGCGTTCGCCGACCTCGAACTGCCGCTGCCCGGCGGCAACAGCAAGATGCTGTTCCCGCGCGTCGAAGCGCGCGTGCTGCAGGAGCTGACGGTCAAGAAGCACGAGAACGTGCTCGTGATCGGCGCCGGCTCGGGCTACCTGGCTGCGCTGTTCGCGCACCGCGCGCAGCACGTGACGGCCGTCGAGATCGACCCGACCAACGCGAAGTTCGCGGAAGACAACCTGCGCAACGACGGCGTGACCAACGCGGAAGTCGTGCTCGGCGACGGTTCGCGCGGCTGGGCCGGCAAGGCGCCGTATGACGTGATCTGCGTCGCGGGCGGCCTGCCCGTCGTGCCGCAGGAAATGCTCGAACAGCTGAAGGTCGGCGGCCGCCTCGCGGCATTCGTCGGGGGCCGTCCGGTGATGAAGGCGCAGATCATCACGCGCATCGACGACAAGCAGTACCGCGTCGCCGACGTATTCGAAACGTACATCGACCACCTCGTCAACGCGATCGAGCCGTCGCGCTTCAAGTTCTGAGCAGCGGAGCCACCATGCAGATCCTGACGGCCGCGATGCTCGCGGAATGGCTCGGCGACAAGGCGCGCCCCGCGCCGGTCGTGCTCGACGTGCGCGAACCGTGGGAAATCGCGACCGCGCATATCGCCGGCAGCGTGTCGATCCCGATGCAGCAGATTCCCGCGCGCAGCGAAGAGCTCGACGACGAAGCGGAAATCGTCTGCGTGTGCCATCACGGGATGCGCAGCGCGCAGGTCGCGATGTTCCTCGAATCACGCGGCTTCACGAAGCTGTACAACCTGCAAGGCGGGATCGACGCGTGGTCGCGCGACGTCGATCCGTCCGTACCGCGTTACTGATCCTGCCCGCGGCGCATCACGCGCCGCCTCGCCGATCGGCACCGTGCCGACGGCCGCACTGATCCCCCGAACGGGCACGCATTCGCGTGCCCGTTTCTCTTTTCTGCTCCGGTCAATCACCTCAACGGCACTGCGCCGCGCCCGCACCCTGCCCGCGTGGTGCGAAGTCATGGTGCACGACGATTCCCGCACCGCGTGCAGGTGCAGGCACCGGAACGGGGAACCCCGACCGTGCACCATTTGCGCCCGTGAACCTGCACCGCGACGGACCGCGCATGCTGCACGACGCGTCATGCGCACCGTCCCGACGCCCCGCACCGTCCCGCGCAGGCACGCCGGACGTGCATCCGCACGACTGGCACATGCCTTGCGTTACTCGTTGGCCGACGCCTTCAAGGCGCACGCATATCCAACACGACAAGGGGATCCCGATGAAACGTCGCAGTCTGTTGAAGTTCGGTTCGATGGCCGGCGCACTCGCGCTCGCGGGCAAGAGCCCGTTCGTACACGCGGCTGACGCGGGCACCGGCCCGATCAAGGTCGGCATCCTGCACTCGCTGTCGGGCACGATGGCGATCTCGGAGACGTCGCTGAAGGACACCGCGTTGATGACGATCGCCGACATCAACAAGAGCGGCGGCGTGATGGGCCGCAAGCTCGAGCCCGTGGTGGTCGATCCCGCGTCGAACTGGCCGCTGTTCGCGGAGAAGGCGCGCCAGCTGCTCACGCAGGACAAGGTCGCGTGCGTGTTCGGCTGCTGGACGTCGGTGTCGCGCAAGTCGGTGCTGCCGGTGTTCGAGGAACTGAACGGCCTCCTCTACTATCCGGTGCAGTACGAAGGCGAGGAAATGTCGCGCAACGTGTTCTATACGGGCGCCGCGCCGAACCAGCAGGCGATCCCGGCCGTCGAGTACCTGATGGGCGCGGAAGGCGGCGGCGCGAAGCGCTTCTTCCTGCTCGGTACCGACTACGTGTATCCGCGCACGACCAACAAGATCCTGCGCGCGTTCCTGAAATCGAAGGGCGTGAAGGACGCCGATATTCAGGAGGTCTACACGCCGTTCGGCCATAGCGACTATCAGACCATCGTCGCGAACATCAAGAACTTCTCGCAAGGCGGCAAGACGACCGTGATCTCGACGATCAACGGCGACTCGAACGTACCGTTCTACAAGGAGCTCGGCAACCAGGGGATCAAGGCGACCGACGTGCCGGTCGTCGCGTTCTCGGTCGGCGAGGAAGAGCTGCGCGGGATCGACACAAAGCCGCTCGTCGGCCACCTCGCCGCGTGGAACTACTTCATGTCGGTGAAGAATCCGACCAATACGAAGTTCAAGGACCAGTTCGCCGCGTGGGTGAAGGCGAACAACCTGCCGGGCGGCGCGAAGCGCGTGACCAACGACCCGATGGAAGCGACCTACGTCGGCATCCACATGTGGAAGCAGGCCGTCGAGAAGGCGAAGAGCACCGACGTCGACAAGGTGCGCGTCGCGATGATCGGCCAGACGGTGGCCGCACCGTCGGGCTTCACGCTCGCGATGGACGGCAACCATCACCTGCACAAGCCGGTGATGATCGGCGAAATTCGCGGCGACGGGCAGTTCAACGTGGTGTGGAAGACCAAGACCGCGGTACGCGCGCAACCGTGGAGCCCGTTCATCGCGGGCAACCAGGGCAAGCCGGACATCGTCAGCTCGATCCCGGCCTTCCTGCGCCGGCAGCGCGCGGCGCTCGCCTGATGCAGGGCGGCACGTCGCGCTTCACGCGCGACGTGCCGCTCGCACGCCGACGCCGAACCCGATGCGCCGGCCGCGCTTGCCGTGACGAACCGCATACGCCCGCGCATCGCCGCCCGCATCCGCTTCCCCACGCCCGACAGGATTTCCCGATGCCTACACGCTTTCGCCGAGCCGCCGCCGCGATCGTCGCGTGCGCTGCCCTCGCGGGCGGGTTGCCGCACGCCGCGTTCGCGCTGACGGCCACCGATACCGCCGCGCTCGCCGGCGACGACTTCGACGCGAAGACGGCCGCGATCGAACGGCTCGCCGCCGACGCCGATCCGCGCGCCGTCGCGCTGCTCAACGCGCTGTCGACCGGCGACGCGCTCGCCACCGGCGACGGCCGCCTGCTGATCCAGACCGGCGACACCGCACACGACGCGCTCACGCAGGCCGCGACGCCGGCCGGCGACGCGCAGCCCGTGATGCTGAACAACCTGCTGCGCACGAAGATCACGGGCGCGCTGTCGGGGCTCGCGCTCGCGTCGCCCGACGTCGCCGCACGCCGTGACGCGATCGATGCGTTGCTGAAATCGCCCGACCCGGCGCTCAAGCCGATGATCGACCGCGCGCGTGCAAAGGAAACCGACCCCGCGCTGAAGCGCCGCCTCGACGCGTTGTGGGCGATTGCCGCGCTGCACGATGCCGATCCGGCGAAGCGCCTCGACGCCGTGCAGGTGGTGGCCGCGCGCCAGGACCTCGACATGATCGAGCAGTTGCGCCCGCTCGTCGCGAAGAACGCCGACGGCAGCTACGCGGAACCCGACGCGCGCGTGCGCGACGCCGCGCAGCAGGGTCTCGACACGCTGCACGCGTTGCAGCGTCGCGGCGAGATCGTCGGCACCTTGTTCGCGGGCCTGTCGCTCGGCAGCGTGCTGCTGCTCGCCGCGCTCGGCCTCGCGATCACGTACGGGCTGATCGGCGTGATCAACATGGCGCACGGCGAATTCCTGATGATCGGTGCGTACGCAACCTATGTCGTGCAGACGCTGATCCAGCGCTACGCGCCCGGCGCGTTCGACTGGTATCCGCTCGTCGCGGTGCCGGTGTCGTTCGTGACGGCCGCGCTCGTCGGCATCGTGCTCGAACGGCTCGTGCTGCGACACCTGTACGGCCGCCCGCTCGAGACGCTGCTCGCCACCTTCGGCGTGAGCCTGATCCTGATCCAGGCAACGCGGATGCTGTTCGGCGCGCAGAACGTGCAGGTCGTGAACCCGTCGTGGATGAGCGGCGGCGTGACCGTGATGCAGAACCTGATCCTGCCGTACAACCGGCTCGCGATCCTCGCCTTCGCGCTCGCAGTCGTATTCGTCGCGTGGGCCGTGCTGACGAAGACGCGGCTCGGCCTGTTCGTGCGCGCCGTCACGCAGAACCGCCGGATGGCCGCGTGCGTCGGCGTGAAGACCGCGCGCGTCGACGCGTATGCATTCGCGTTCGGCGCGGGCATCGCGGGCCTCGGCGGCTGCGCGCTGTCGCAGATCGGCAACGTGGGCCCCGACCTCGGCCAGAACTACATCATCGATTCGTTCATGGCGGTCGTGCTCGGCGGGGTCGGGCAGATCGCCGGCACCGTGCTCGGCGGCTTCGGGCTCGGCCTCGCGAGCAAGGCGATCGAGCCGTTCTGGGGCGCCGTGCTCGCGAAGATCGCGGTGCTCGTGATGATCGTGCTGTTCATCCAGAAACGTCCGCAGGGCATGTTCGCCCCGAAGGGCCGCAGTGCGGAGGCTTGACGTGACTTCATTCACTCACTCGTTGTCCAACCCGGCCGCCGATGCGCCGAAGCCCGCTGCCGCCGCCCGCGCGGAAGAGCGCTTCGCGCTCGGCCTGCCGCCCCGCCCCGCGCTGCTGTCGCGGCGCGCGTGGCTCGCGCTGATCGCGCTGTGCCTCGCGATCGGCATCGGCGTGCCGCTCGCCGCACTCGTCGCGCCCGAGTCGAGCGCGTTCCATCTGTCCGCGTACGCGATGACGCTCACCGGCAAGCTGATGTGCTACGCGATCGCCGCGCTCGCGCTCGATCTCGTGTGGGGCTACTGCGGGATCCTGAGCCTCGGCCACGGGCTGTTCTTCGCGCTCGGCGGCTATGCGATCGGCATGTACCTGATGCGCGAGATCGGCCGCGACGGCAAGTACGGCAGCGACCTGCCCGACTTCATGGTGTTCCTCGACTGGCACCAGTTGCCGTGGTACTGGAGCGGCACGCAGCATCTCGCGTGGGCGCTCGCGCTCGTCGTGCTCGTACCGGCCGTGCTCGCGTGGGTGTTCGGCTTCTTCACGTTCCGTTCACGCGTGAAGGGCGTGTACCTGTCGATCATCACGCAGGCCATGACGTTCGCCGCGATGCTGCTGTTCTATCGCAACGAGACGGGCTTCGGCGGCAACAACGGCTTCACCGACTTCAAGCGCATCGCGGGCTTCGCGATCACGTCGCCCGGCACGCGCACGGTGCTGTTGCTGCTGACGTTCGCGACGCTCGTGCTCGCGTTCATCGCCGCGCGTGCGATCGTCACGAGCAAGCTCGGGCGCGTCGTCACCGCGGTGCGCGACGGCGAGACGCGGCTGATGTTCCTCGGCTACAGCCCGCTCGCATACAAGCTGTTCGTTTGGACCGTGTCGGCCGTGCTGTGCGGCATCGCGGGCGCGCTGTACGTGCCGCAGGTCGGCATCATCACCCCCGGCGAGATGTCGCCCGGCAACTCGATCGAGATGGCGATCTGGGTCGCGGTGGGCGGGCGCGGCACGCTGATCGGGCCGATCGTCGGCGCATTCGCGGTGAACGGCGCGAAGAGCCTGTTTACCGCGTACTTCGCCGAATACTGGCTGTTCTTCCTCGGCCTGATCTTCGTGCTCGTGCCGCTGCTGCTGCCGCGCGGGATCATGGGCCTCGTCGAAACCGTGCTCGCGAAGGGGAAACGCGCATGAACGGAACGGCCCTTTACCAATTCACGCCGCCGCCCGAGGACGAAGGGCGGGCCGTCAGCGGCACCGCGTCGATGGGGCGCGTGGTGCCGCCCGGCATCGACACGTCGCACGGCACGATCCTCTACCTCGAGGATATCGAGGTGAGCTTCGACGGCTTCCGCGCGCTGAAGAAGCTGTCGCTCGCGATCGACGCGGGCGAGCTGCGCTGCGTGATCGGCCCGAACGGCGCGGGCAAGACGACGATGATGGACGTGATCACCGGCAAGACACGTCCCGACGCGGGCAAGGTGTTTCTCGGCCAGACGATCGACCTCGCCCGGATGAACGAGCCCGAGATCGCACGCGCGGGCATCGGCCGCAAGTTCCAGAAGCCGACCGTGTTCGAACAGCATCCGGTATGGGAGAACCTCGAGCTCGCGATGCAGACCGACAAGGGCTGGCTCGCGTCGCTGCGTGCAAAGCTTGATCGCACTGCGCAGACGAAGATCGAGGAGACGCTCGCGCTGATCGGCCTCGAAAGCCAGGCCTTTCGCGCGGCCGGCGAGCTGTCGCACGGGCAGAAGCAGCGGCTCGAAATCGGCATGCTGCTGATGCAGCGCCCCGCGCTGCTGCTGCTCGACGAGCCGGCGGCCGGGATGACCGACCACGAGACGATGGAACTCGCCGAACTGCTGAACACGCTGCGCGGCACCTGCTCGATGATGGTCGTCGAGCACGACATGGAATTCGTCGCGGCGCTCGCGGGCGACACGGGCCGTGTGACGGTGATGGCCGAAGGCGCGGTGCTCGCGCAAGGCACGCTCGACCAGGTCAAGCGCGACGACGCTGTGATCGAGTCTTACCTTGGACGATGATGCGATGCTGAAGATCGATGCACTGAACCAGTACTACGGCGGCAGCCATATCCTGCGCAACGTGAGCCTCGCCGCCGACGACGGCAAGCTCACCGTGCTGCTCGGACGCAACGGCGTCGGCAAGAGCACGCTGCTGCGCTGCCTGATGGGCGTCGTCGCCGCGAAGAGCGGCAGCGTGTCGTGGCGCGGCACGGCGCTCAGCGCGATGCCGCCGTATGCGCGCGTCGCGGCCGGGCTCGCCTACGTGCCGCAGGGCCGCGACATCTTTCCGCGGCTCACCGTCGAGGAAAACCTGCTCGTCGGCGCGGCGAGCCGCAAGGCGCCGTCGAAAGTGCCCGATCGCATCTACGACCTGTTCCCGGTGCTGAAGGACATGCGTGCGCGACGCGGCGGCGACCTGTCGGGCGGCCAGCAGCAGCAGCTCGCGATCGGCCGTGCGCTGATGAGCGAGCCGCAGCTGCTGATCCTCGACGAGCCGACCGAAGGTATCCAGCCGTCGATCATCCAGGACATCGGCCGCACGCTGCGCCAGCTCGTCGACGAATCGAAGATGACCGTGCTGCTCGTCGAACAGTATTACGATTTCGCCCAGTCGATCGCCGACCGCTACTGGGTGATGAGCCGCGGCGAGATCGTCGCGGGCGGCGACGCGCACGAGATGGAAGCGAACGGCGTGCGCGAGCTGATCGCGGTGTAGCCGGGAAGGTGGCTCGGCGCGGCGTCGCCCCCGGCCATCGATTCGGCGCCTCGTCGAACGGCACATGTCGGGCGCGCGCCGGCGAAGCGGCACGGCGCGGGACCGGCGTTGCCACGCGCTGCAACGCGCTGCAACGCGCTGCAACGCGGGTACCGAAGCGTATATTGTTGCGGTAGCATCCTCGTTCCCCGCGCCCATCCCCTGCTTCCCGCCGATGTCCGCCCCCGATTCCCATGCCCCGCTGTCCCGCCCCGCCGTCGCCAAGTCGTGGCGCGGCCGCCTCGAACTCGGCTTCGAGCGGCACGGCGCGCGCACGACGCTCGCGCACCGGCTGCACGACGGCCCGCTGCGCGTGCAGCGGCCGCTGTATCCGGAAGGCGACGCGATCTGCCACGCGGTGATCGTCCACCCGCCGGGCGGCGTCGCGGGCGGCGACCGGCTCGACATCGACATCGCGCTCGGCGACGGTACGCACGCGGTGCTGACGACACCCGGCGCGACCAAGTGGTACAAGTCGAACGGGCTGGACGCGACGCAGCGCATCGGCATTACGGTCGGCGAACACGCGAAACTCGACTGGCTGCCGCAGAACAACCTGTTCTTCGACGCGGCGCATGCTTCGCTCGATTTCACGGTCAAGCTCGGCGCGGGCGCCAGCGCGATCGGCTGGGACGCGACGCAGCTCGGCCGGCAGGCGGCCGGTGAAACCTGGTCGGCGGGCCGCATCGCGTCGACGTCGGCGCTCGTCGCTGCCGACGGCCGGCCGCTGTGGACCGAACGCGCGCTGCTCGATGCGCACGACCCGCTGCGCGGCGCGCTGCAGGGTCTGGCC